>PEWW01000129.1 GCA_002779345.1 Candidatus Omnitrophica bacterium CG07_land_8_20_14_0_80_50_8
CGAGGATTATCATCTGGTGTTTTCCGGAGGCTCTCAGGCTTTCAAGGAATCAAACCAGAGTATGATCTTCGCGCTGATGCTTGGAATTTTCGTGGCCTACATGGTTTTGGCTACGCAGTTTAATAGTTTTGTGCATCCTTTTACCGTGCTCTTAGCTTTGCCGTTTAGCGTGACGGGCGCTTTTTTGGCGTTATTCCTAACCGGCAACTCACTGAATCTTTACAGTATGATCGGGCTCATTCTGCTTATGGGAATCGTGAAGAAAAACTCTATTTTGCTTGTCGATTTTACCAATGAGAGACGCCGTCAAGGAATGGCGGTTCATGAGGCGCTCTTGGAAGCCTGTCCGATACGTTTGAGACCCATTCTGATGACTTCCGCGGCAACCGTTGCGGCCAGTGTTCCGATCGCGTTGGCCATCGGTCCGGGTTCAGAAACCATGGTGCCCATGGCCATTGCGATTATCGGAGGTGTGACATTTTCCACCCTATTGACGCTTTTTGTAGTCCCGTGCGCGTATGAGGTGTTTTCCAAACTTGAAAAGCATTCCTACCATAAGTCCGCATAGGATTCTTTCCGCCTCAAGGCGGGTTTTTGGATTTTTTAATTGAAATGTTTACGTGGGGATGCCATAATACGCGCAGTCACGATGTCTTTATGTAAAAGGAGTATTCATGAAAAAGATTGCAGGCTGTCTGATCCTTGGTTTTTTTGTCGTTAATAGCGCCTATGCCGGCTGGTTTGATAGTTTGAAGAAGGGCGATGCGCCCAAGGCTAAAACCGCCCTTGTCAAGACGGCGTCCAAGCCTGCAAAAGCGGTGAAACCGGCGCCTCCTAAGAGATCTCCGCAAGAGGTGAGGGCGTTCAATGAAAAAATCCAGAAAGAACGAGCAGCGTTTGAGACTGAATTTGGAAAAATGACGCCCGGTCCGAAAGAAATCGCGACTAAAGATTTCGATACGAAGGCTCGTGCGTCCCGCACGGCGCTTGAGAAAGAGCTTAGCGCGATGCCGCCGGATCCCAAAGAAGCGGCACAAAAAGAATTTCAACAAAAGATTGCCGCTCAGCAGAAAGAGTTTTACGCCCAACTTAAGTCGATGCCCGCCGGCCCCAAAGAATCGAAGCGTGCCGAGTTTGAAAAGAACTTAACTTTCGAACGCAAGGCGCTAGGCAAAAAAATCCGATCGATGGCTCCGGACGAAAAAGAGACCGCACGCAAAGATTTTGAAGTGAAAACCCAAAAAGAGGCGCGGGATTTTTATTCGTTTTAATTTCTAACAGTGTGCTGAAAAGCGCGCCGTCTGCCAAAGAAAGATTTTAATTCTATGACCGTTTGTTGTCTGGACCTGGAAGGGGTATTGGTTCCGGAGATTTGGATTAAAGTTTCCGAAAGAACGCGGATCAAGGGACTCAGCTTGACAACTCGCGACCTCCCCGATTACGACGTCTTGATGAAAAGGCGCCTTGAGATCCTCCGCGAACGCAAAATCAAACTGCGTGATATTCAGAAGGTTATTTCGACCGTTCAGCCTCTCCCGGGCGCCAAGTCTTTTTTAGACAAACTTAGGTCAGAACGTCCAGTGATCATTCTCTCCGACACCTATTATGAATTCGCGATGCCGCTGATGAAAAAACTCGGGTGTCCGGTTCTTTTCTGCAATTGGCTGAAAACGGATAAGGGCGGGTACATCTCTAATTATTGCTTGCGGCAAAAAAATGGGAAAGAGAGGGCGGTGCGCGGACTGAAGCGCATCGGTTTTAAGGTACACGCCGCCGGCGATTCGTACAATGACGTCACGATGCTTAAGGCCGCGGATAAAGGTGTTCTATTTAATCCTCCGGCGAATATTGCCAGAGAATTCCTGCAATTCAAAGTTGTGAATGATTACAAAGGTTTGTTAGCCGCTCTATTGTAGACACGTGCTGTCAGCCCCGAAATCTTTTACCGGGGATCAGCCCCATTTGTCATTCTGAGCTTAGCGAAGGATCTTATGCCGTGTTGAGATTCTTTCCGCCTGAGGCGGGCACTCTTGCACTCGTTCAGAATGACGGCTAAGGTAATAGTTGATTCCCGCTAAAAGTATTGCGGGAATGACAATTTAGACAGGTTATAGTTATGACCGCCATCCTTTCCTGGAACGTCAACGGCATCCGCGCGTCCCTAAAAAAAGGTCTGCTCGACTGGCTCAAGATCGCATCGCCTGACGTCATCTGTTTTCAGGAAACCAAAGCGTTCCCCGGCCAATTGCCCCCTGAGTTGTTGCATCCTCCCGGTTATGAGGCCGCTTGGAACTCGGCGTTGCGTCCCGGGTACAGCGGCGTTTCGACGTGGAGCAAAACGAAGCCGGTTGCCGTCAGAAATGGTCTCGGGATCAAAAAATTTGACGAAGAAGGAAGAATGCTTGAGACAGAGTTCAAAGATTTTACGCTGCTCAACATCTATTTTCCGAACGGAAAAATGAATGAGGAGCGCTTAAAATTTAAGATGGAGTTTTACGAAGAGGCGCTTAAATATTTCAAAAAACTTACAAAAAAAGGCAAACGGCTTGTTATTTGCGGAGATTATAATACCGCGCATAAGCCCATCGACCTTTCGCGTCCCAAAGAGAACGAACGAGTTTCAGGCTTTCTACCCATGGAGCGCGCGTGGATGGATAAGCTCGAAGCCAACGGCTTCGCGGACACGTTTCGTGTTTTTAACCAAGACCCGGGGCATTACACATGGTGGGATCTCATTTCCCGCGCGCGCGAAAGAAATGTCGGCTGGCGCATTGACTATTTTTTTATTTCTGAAAATTTGAAACCACGTCTTGAAAATGCTTTTATTTTATCGGAAGTTATGGGGTCCGATCATTGTCCTGTGGGCGTTACATTAAATTGTTAAGAATTGCTTAATTTTCGTAACCTGATCTTAACCCTGCCGAAAAATCCCCGTTAAATAGGTCGTATACACTTAGGCCGTATTGAAAGTTGCCAAACTATTCGTTGACTGCTTCTGGTAGGAAGAGTAGTTTATCAATTGCTTGGCATCCAAAAACCATGACGTTAATGATCACTAGCGCAGACAATCTAACTGATAGGGGAAATTTATGCTATTGTCACAAGAAACCGGCACCGTTGCCAGATCCAACCAAGATCACTCGATGAAAGACAGATCCAAAATCGCTTTCAATCTGACTAAAATTTTCGGCTCCAACGTCTTCAACGACCGAACCATGAAAGAAAGACTCCCAAAAGATACGTACAAAGCGCTAAAAGAAACTATTGAAAAAGGCGCGCCTCTTACCCTTGAGGTTGCCAACGTGGTCGCCAACGCGATGAAGGACTGGGCCATCGAGCGCGGTGCGACGCATTATACACACTGGTTTCAACCGCTGACGGGAAGGACCGCCGAGAAACACGATTCTTTTATTTCGCCAACGGTTGACGGTGGTGTTGTCATGGAATTTTCCGGAAGGCAGTTGATCCAAGGAGAACCGGACGCTTCGTCATTTCCAAGCGGAGGCCTGCGCGCGGCTTTTGAAGCGCGCGGTTACACGGCGTGGGATTGCACGTCCCCGGCATTTTTAAAGGAAGACGCCGCGGGTAATGTGACGCTTACGATTCCAACGGCTTTTTGCTCCTATACCGGAGAGGCGCTTGACAAAAAGACCCCGCTTCTTCGTTCCATGGATGCGGTTTCAAAACAGGCCATGCGGGTATTGAGGGTTTTGGGCAACCAAACGACACAGCACGTGACGCCGACCATGGGTCCTGAACAGGAGTATTTTCTAATTGATAAGAAATATTATGACCAGCGCATCGATCTGATCACTGCCGGACGCACGTTATTCGGCGCACAAGCTCCGAAAGGCCAGGAGTTGGAGGATCAATATTTTGGCGCGATCAAGGACAGAATTTCAGCCTTCATGAAGGACTTGGATATCGAGCTTTGGAAAATGGGAGTTTCCTCGAAAACCAAACACAATGAGGTGGCGCCTGCCCAGTACGAAATGGCGCCTGTTTTCGCGACGGTTAATATTGCCGCCGATCATAATCAGCTGGTCATGGAAACGATGCAAAAAGTCGCTCTCCGCCATCATCTGGTATGTCTGTTGCATGAGAAGCCGTTTGCCGGAGTCAATGGGTCGGGTAAGCATAACAACTGGTCACTTGCGACGGACGACGGTTTAAATCTTTTGGAACCCGGTAAGACGCCGCATGACAACGAGCAATTTCTTGTTTTTTTGAGCGCGTTATTGACAGCGGTTGACAGGCATGCCGATAAATTGCGCGCGGGCGCGGCCAATACCGGCAATGACCTAAGACTCGGCGCCAACGAAGCACCTCCGGCGGTCGTGTCTATTTTTTTGGGTGAGGAATTGACCGATATTTTAGTGGCTTTGGGCAAAGGCAAAGCCGCCTCTTCCAAAGGTCAGCACTTCTTACAGATAGGAGTTGACTCGCTTCCGAGACTTCCGAAAGATAACACCGACAGAAATCGGACATCCCCTTTCGCGTTTACGGGAAATAAATTCGAGTTCCGCATGGTGCCGTCCTCTGCGTCTATCTCGGGGGCGAATACGGTATTAAACACCATCGTCGCGGAAGCGCTTGACGAGACTGCGACTCGTCTTGAAAAGGCAAAAAACATCCATAAGGAAACTACGGCCATTGTGAAAGAAGCGGTCAACCAACACGGCCGTATCATCTACAATGGTAACAATTATACGGATGAATGGCTGAAGGAAGCCAAGAAACGAGATCTCCCCAATATTCGTTCGACCGTCGAGGCCTTGGCCGCTATGGCTACTCCGGCGGCTGAAAAGCTTTTCGAGAAATACAAAGTCCTGACCAAAGAGGAGCTTCAATCGCGTTACGAGGTTTATCTGGAGAAATACGCGAAAGACATCAATATCGAAGCACGCGCCTCCGTTGACATGGTGAAGAAACTTTATCTTCCGGCGGTTATTCAGTATACCTCGGAGCTTGCGTCGGCGATCGCCAGACTCCGATCCGTCGGTGCGCCCTCAAGCGTCCAAAAAGCATTACTAGGAAAGATTTCGAGTTTATTAGATTCAGCCAGTAATAAACTTGACGCGCTGGAAGCATTAGCGCAAAAGGCTCAAAATATCCGTGAGGCCTGCCCTGGCGCCAAGGCATTTCGTGATAAAGTAGTTCCGGCAATGAACGGTCTTCGTTCGGATATCGACGCATTAGAGAGTTTGCTCCCCGCGTCTTTATGGCCCGTTCCTTCGTACGCGGATATGTTATTTAAACTGTAAAAGGGCCTTTAACCCCAGACTCTCTGCGATCCAAACGCAGGGTGTTTCGGTCGATTAAACAAATAGTTTAATAAGCTTTTATTTTATTTTTTAATTTCTTTATTCGATAGGTATGAGTTATAATTCGTTTGACTGATAAATGCTAGTCATGGTGAGGAACGTATGGCTTACAGATCGCTTTATAAGAACGATTATTTAACTGATAGAGAACGTAAAAATATAATTCTTCTTGACGTTATCCGTCGCAATGGCCCCATTGCCAAAACAGACATTTCACGTATTACCCAATTTAACATTGTCACCGTTTCTAATTACGTCGAGCATTATATTGATCAAAAGCTTGTTAGCGAAAAAGGTCTCGATATTTCAAGCGGCGGCCGGCGTCCCGAGCTTATCGAACTTAACTCGGATTGGGGAAACCTGATCGGAGTCGAGATAGGTCCTACCAATATCATCGCCATCGTCGCGAATTTGAATCCGACGATTATCCATAAAGTAAAAATCAAACGACCCG
>PEWW01000003.1 GCA_002779345.1 Candidatus Omnitrophica bacterium CG07_land_8_20_14_0_80_50_8
GGCCAAATCTCCGTTTCTAAAATAATCAGGGCCTTGGGACAAAGCGCGCGAATAAAGGCGTCCACGGATGCCCTAAAATCCACGGGAAAATACAACGCCACGTCTTCGGTTTTTTTGAAGTGCTCAGCGATTTGTTTGCCGGCTAACGTGGTGGCGGTCAAGACAAACCGCGTATTTGCATATTTGTTCCTGAGTGCGTCGGCCAATCGGACCCCTTGAGTCATTTCACCCACCGAGACCGCGTGGATCCAAATCACATTTTTTCCCTTAATTTTTTCTTTTACATCCGCCCCTACCACGCCCAACCTGGATAAGAAACCCTCTTTGTGTTTGCCTTTTATAAGAAAGAGCGGTAAATAAATTAAACTGAATAAAAAGAAAAAAATATCATAAATAATCCGCATCACGCCCTCGGATGAGCTTTGTCATAAGCTTCTTTTAATCTTTGTGTCGAGACGTGTGTGTAAATTTGCGTCGTTGAAAGATTTTCATGTCCCAAAAGCTCCTGCACCGATCGAAGATCCGCGCCTCGATTTAAAAGGTGCGTCGCGAACGAATGCCGCAGGGTGTGCGGCGAGATATTTTTACGCCGGCACGTTTTGGCTGCGTATTTATCCACAATGCGCCGGATGCTGCGGTCTGTGAGACGGGAGCCTGACTGATGGGGAGAGTAGTTTAAAAATAAAGCTTGTCGGGCAGTCCGTTTTTTTAGGCAAGCAGCCCTTTTCGAGACGCCGGATGTTTCGGTCTCGCAAAGCTCAAGGTAACGGCGAATGCTCCTGAGCGCGCAGTCGCCGATCGGACACACCCTTTCTTTAGCGCCCTTTCCCAAAACGCGGCAAACACCTCCAATAAAATCGACGCTATCCAGATTAAGCTGTACCAACTCAGAGACACGCATGCCCGTCGAATAAAGCGTCTCTAAAATAGCCCGATCCCGGCAGCCGGCAAGGTCATGCGCGGGCGAGTCAATCAAACGGCTCACTTCGTTTTCGTCCAAAACCATCGGAAGTTTTTTCTCAAGTTTCGGAGTCCTTAAGGCGCTCATTGGATTTTTTTTCAAATAAAGTTCGCGAATTAAAAATTTAAAAAAAGTCCTGAGGACCGCCATTTTTCTGGCGACACTGCGCTTTGACAAATTGTGTTCTTTAAGCATGACCAAATATTTCCTTAAAAGAACCAGGTCGACTTCCGTCAGTAATTTCCCGTCTAAAAACGCGAAAAATTCTTTGAGGTCGTGCGTATAATTGATCAGGGTGTGCTTTGAATAATTCTTCTCGACTTTAAGATAAGTGAGGAATGAATCGGCGGCGGGATCCACGGCTACCCGGCGGATTCCTGCGGCGCTTGTCCGGGGTCTGGACTTTTTTCGTCATCGGTGACCTTAGGCAGGCGGTTGACTAGGTAAGTGCAGGCGGGGTATTGAGTACAGCCATAAAAAGTTCTTCCGCGGCCCGACTTGGCGCGCCGCGCGACCAATTTGCCCTGATGGCACCCGGGACAAACCACCTCGGTTGAGATGGACTTGGCGTTCCGGCATGCGGGCCAGCCGGAACAGCTCATGAATTTCCCACGGCGGCCCCACTTAATCACCATCGGCTTGCCGCACAAGTCGCAAACCTCGTCCGTCGCCTCGACCGCGCGCTTTACCGTCTGCATGGTTGTTTTTGCGTATTCCAACTGCCCGCTAAAAAGATGGTAGAACTCACGGACGACCTCGATCCACCGGGCCTTGCCTTCTTCGACCAAATCCAGATTCTCCTCCATCTTTGCCGTGAATTCATAATCAAGCACTTTTGAAAAATATTGGACTAAAAGGTCCGTCACTAATATCCCCAGCTCCGAAGGCACCAGACTGCCTCCGTCTCGCCGGATATAATCCCGTCCCGTCAGCGTTTGAATGATCGGGGCGTAAGTCGAAGGCCTGCCGATCCCTTTTTCCTCAAGCGCCTTGACAAGCGACGCGTCCGTGAAACGCCCCGCGGGCTTTGTAAAATGCTGTTGGGTCTCGAGTTTCAAAAGATCAAGCGTTTCTTGGGCGTCAAGCGGCGGAAGCGGTTGATCCGGTTCCTCCAATTTTTCCTGTACCGCCAGACAGCCTTTAAACTCAAGGCGGCTGCCGGACGCGCGAAAAAGGTGTTCGCCGGCGGAAATATCGGCGGTGACCTGCGCGATCAGGGCAGGCCTCATTTGACTGGAAACCGCTTGCTGCCAAATGAGCGAATACAAACGCGCTTGGTCAGACGTAAGATACGGTTCTATAGCTTTGGGGAGGCGCATCACCTGAGTCGGACGAATCGCCTCATGCGCTTCCTGCGCTTGTTTCTTTGCTTTGTAACTATTGGGTTGTTCCGGCAAATAATCCTGCCCGTAATCTCTTAGAATAAGCCCGCGGATCTCTTTCAAAGCGGACTCGGAAATCCTGACCGAGTCGGTGCGCATGTAAGTGATAAGTCCCACGCTTCCCTCTGAACCCAGTTCGACGCCTTCGTAAAGCGTCTGCGCGATCCGCATCGTCTTCGACGCGGGAAAACGCAGCACATTGTAGCCCGCCTGTTGAAGTTTGCTGGTCGTATAGGGAGGGTAGGGGTTTCTTTTTTTCTTTTGCTGTTTGATCTCTTTGACGGTAAAAGGACACTTTTTTATATGGTCATAAAGCTTTTTAGCGCTGGGTGCGTCCTTAATTTCCGTTTTAACGTCAAGCGTCTTTTCAAGGCGCGCCGTAAAAGAAGGGTATTGCCCTTTTTGTTTCTTAAGTTCAGCCTCAATGCTCCAGTACTCCTCGGGAACGAAAGCTTTGATTTCTCTTTCACGATCAACGACCAGACGAAGCGCTACCGATTGAACCCTGCCCGCAGACAATCCGCGTCCTACCTTCTGCCAAAGGAGAGGACTCAACGAGTAGCCCACGAGCCGGTCAAGCACACGCCTGGCTTGTTGGGCCCCCACCAGGTCCATGTCGATCGTGGAGGGGTGTTTGAAGGCCTCAAGCACCGCGCTTTTGGTGATTTCATTAAAAATAACCCGCGCGACTTTTTTTCCTTTTCCCAGCGCATTCTGCAAATGCCAGCCGATGGCTTCTCCTTCACGATCCGGATCGCAGGCCAGATAAATTTCTTCTTTGTTCTTCGCTTTTTTCTTAAGATCCGCGAGCGTCTTCTTTCGATCCTTCACGACGATGTACTGGGGTTCAAAATTATGTTCGATGTCGATACCCATTTTGCTTTTAGGCAAATCAATCACGTGTCCCATGGAGGCGGTCACTTCAAAATTATTTCCCAAGTATTTGAGAATAGTCTTGCATTTGGCGGGGGATTCGACGATCACAAGCGCTTTGGCCCCGCCGCCTGTGCCGTGCGCTGAAGACGCCTTCTGCAACCGCAACGGCGCTTTGCGCCGTGGTACAGGTGGTGGGGTGGCGCCCTGGGCGCCGCCGCCGACGAAGTGTACGATCTCAACCTCATCGCCGTCTTTGAGGATGCGCGCGCTCCATGCGTCCTTCGCGATGATCTCTAAGTTAATCTCGATCGCCACTTTTTCTTTGGGGATCGAAAGCTCGCGCAAAAGCCCCTCTAGCGTGAGCGTCGTTTCTAGCGTGCGCTTAACGCCGTTGAGTTGAATGGTAAGGCCTTGGGCCGCGTTTGACATATCAGTGATTTCTCGCAAAATATTTTCCAGGCAATTCCTTCACCGCACCTTTCATCTCGAGCATCGACAGGATGGAAATCGTTTGTTGTACCGCAAGGCCGCTTTGTTCAATCAACGTATCAATCAAAAGCGGTTCACATTCTAATAAAGAAAAAATTTTTTCCTCCAAGGGACTTAGATTGAAACTCCTTTTCTCCTTAAGAAACGTTTGGGGCGTTTGAGTTTGATTTTCAAAGTTCATTTCTAATTCGTTCAAAATATCCGATGCCTCGGTCACCAGTTTCGCGCCTTGTTTAATAAGCGCGTGCGTGCCGTTGGACCGCTCCGAATCCGCGTTTCCCGGTACCGCAAACACGTCCCTGCCCTGTTCTAAAGCGGCGTCGACGGTGATGAGCGCCCCGCTTTTTTCTCCGGCCTCAACCACGAGCACCGCGCGCGATAATCCGCTGATAATACGATTTCTCACCGGAAAATATTCGGGCCGCGGCGACATTTCAATGGGATACTCCGAAATAACGGCCCCCTTATGGGCGATGCGTTCGGCCATTTTTTTATTTTGGGGAGGGTAAATTCGCCCTAAACCTCCGCCCAAAACCGCCACGGTTTGGCCGTCCTGGCACAGCGCTCCTTCATGGGCCGCGCTGTCAATCCCCAGCGCCATTCCGCTCACCACCGCAACACCTGCCTGGGCGAGACCGGCCGCTATTTTTCTTGCCATCCGGACCCCATAAAGTGAGGCGTGTCTTGATCCCACGATCGCGACCGCCAAAGTGGCCTCGTCCGGCAGAGCGCCTTTCACGTAAAGAAGTATCGGCGGATCGTAAATGACTTCAAGCAGTGCCGGATAGAGCGGGTCTAAAATACTCAGGAGATTCACTTGGTACGCCTGCGCCTTGGCGATTTCCGCATCCGCTTTTTTGATCAGATCAGGTTCTTTTATTTCTCGATAAAATGTCTTGGGAAGTCTGGCGACCCGGGCAAAGTCTTTGGCGGATCCTTTAAAAATCGCGCCGATATCTCCAAACGCTTCCATGAGTTTCTTAAACGTCAGTGCGCCCACATTCGTCGCCAGGCTTAGCGCCAGGACCTGTCTCAATTCATCGGTGACCTTCAAAAGTTTCTCACGCTATTTTCTCCGCCAGCGTCCTTAATATATGGCCGGCCATTTGCGCGGCGGACCGGCCGTCGGTCTGGAAATAAAAATCCGCTTTTTCATAAAACGGTTTTCTGACCGCCAAGAGTCTTTCGATTTCTTTTAATTTGTCCTTGCCGTCCAACAAGGGACGACGACGCGAGTCCTTGATACGCCGATAAATCGTCTCGGGCCTGGCCGAAAGACCGATCACATGGCTCGAGGCCTTGAGGGCCTCGAGATTTTCAGGGTCAAGCGCCGCACCGCCGCCGGTCGTAATCACGATCTGGCGACGCTTACAAATTTCGCGGATCGCCTCTTTTTCAAGCAGGCGAAAATACGCCTCGCCCGCCTTTTCAAAAATATCAGTGATTATTTTATTCTCTTTAGCCTCTATATAAAGATCCACGTCCACCACGGGCCAACCCAAACGTCTGGCAAGGATTTTCCCGACGCTGGTTTTTCCGGTACCCATGAAACCGATCAACGCTATATTCTTGGATATCATCAGCTTGTCCGGGGTCTGGAGTCGTGGGTCACCCTTAGAACTCCCTGATCTGTTTTAAGTAGCCCTCAAAGTTACGCCGCGTTTCGACGAGGCTGTCCCCTCCAAATTTCTCAAGATAACTCTTCGCAAGCTCAAACGCGACCATCGCCTCGCCGACCACGCCGCAAGCAGGCACCGCCGTCACGTCCGAACGTTCCACCGTCGCCGCCTCTTTTTTCTTCGACTCTATGTTGACCGATTGAAGCGGCCTCATGAGCGTGGCAAACGGCTTCATGGCCGCACGTAGCACCAGATTTTCGCCATTCGTCATAC
>PEWW01000052.1:0-445 GCA_002779345.1 Candidatus Omnitrophica bacterium CG07_land_8_20_14_0_80_50_8
TTCAACCAATAAATCATATCTAATGCAAAATGTTTGTCTGTCCAACCTTGATTAACATCAACAACAAGTGGTTTATCAGTTACAGAGCGGATTGTTTCAATCATTTCTTTATCAGTTTCGCGTCCAAGTTTTACTTTTAGAATATTGTAAGCATCAGCTTCTTTTACTTTTTGTTTTACAATTTCAGGAGTATCAATTCCAATAGTAAAAGAAGTATTTGGAGTTTTAGTTTTATCATATCCCCAAATTTTATACCAAGGTTGACCTATTATTTTTCCAACCAAGTCGTGAAGTGCAATATCAACTGAAGCTTTAGCAGCGGTATTTTTCTCATCAATTGAATCAACATATTCAAGAATTTCATCCATTTTAAATGGGTCATTAAATTGAGATAAATTAACTTTTGATAAATATTTTGTAGCAGTTTCGTGTGATTCCCCTAAAT
>PEWW01000052.1:790-5757 GCA_002779345.1 Candidatus Omnitrophica bacterium CG07_land_8_20_14_0_80_50_8
GAAAAGGAACTGGGGAAGCCTGACACACCTCAAGTGGCGGCGGTACGAAAAAAAGCCGCCGAAGAAGGCTCATCCATGATCGTGATTAGCGGCAAAGTGGAAGAAGATATTTCGCGCCTTGAGGCCGAAGAGCGCGGGGAATTTTTAAAGGCGATGGCCTTAAGCGAGTCGGGGTTGGAGCGATTGGCGCGCGAGGGGCACGCTCTCTTATCGCTTATTACTTTTTTTACCGTGGGTGAAACAGAAAATCGCGCGTGGACCGTCGAGAAAGACGCGCCGGCCCCGCGCGCCGCCGGAAAAATTCATTCAGACTTCGAGAAGGGTTTTATCCGCGCCGAGGTGATCGCTTACGAGGATTTTGTAAAATTTCACGGGGAACAGGGAGCCAGAGAAAAAGGACGGTTTCGCCTGGAGGGCAAGGAGTACATTGTCCGGGACGGGGACGTGATGCACTTTCGATTTAGTGTTTGAGAATGGGCTATCGGCTATGGCCGGTGAAAGGAAACATGGGTTACATCCCTGGACGCAGCAGTAAGAAAGAAACGGCCAAAGAAGAGACGGGGGCGTTGGAGGCCATCGAATCCAAACCGGTAGACCTGGATCTTCTAAAACTTAAAAAAGCCTACGAGGATCTAGAGGAAACCCATCGTCAACTACGCGAGTCTCACATCGAGATGATCTTAAGACTCGCGCTGGCCGCTGAATGCAAAGATCCTGATACCGGCGGTCACATCCTGCGTATCAGCGATTATGCGACCGAGGCCGCCAAAGCAATCGGTATGGCCCCAGACCAAATTGAGATCTTAAGGTACGCAAGTCCGATGCACGACATAGGAAAGATTGGGATCCCTGACCGTATCCTCCAAAAACCGGGGAAATTGACTCCCGAAGAATGGGAGATCATGAAACAGCACACGGTGATTGGCGCGAGGATGTTTTTAAACTCCCGGTCACCGCTTCTGGGCGCGGCAGGCCAAATCGCACAAACACATCATGAGAAATTCGACGGCACCGGTTATCCCAACGCCATGCGCGGTGAAGCGATTCCGATCTATGGCAGGATCGTGGCGATGGTTGACGTATTTGACGCCATCGTCTCGAAACGTTGTTATAAGGAAAAATGGTCTTTCAAAAAAGCGATGGACTATATTTTAACCTTGAGCGGCAACCATCTGGATCCGAAGCTTGTGAAAGTTTTTCATCAGATAGAAAAGAAGGTTCGTCGTGTTTATGAAGCGAATGTGACGATCGAAAATTTTATCGCTGATTTTAAACCGAACGTGCCGGACCCGGGCATTTAGAACCATGGCTAACAAAGATTATTATGGGATCTTGAAAGTCAAGGAAACCGCCTCGTCCGATGAGATAAAAAAGGCGTATCGCGGTTTAGCCAAAAAATATCACCCGGACGCTAACCCAAACAACAAATCCGCGGAGGAAAAGTTTAAAGAAATCTCTGAAGCCTATTACGTTTTGAACGATGAGAAAAAACGCCGAGAATACGACAGCTATAAAAAAGGAGGTTTTTCCGCCACGGGCGGACCCTCCTCCGGCTGGCAGGGCGCGCAAGGATTTGATTATGACGAAATTTTAAGGGCGATGCGCACCGCGCAAACCGGCCGTGGGAGCCGCGTCCGTTTTAGCGGGGGCGGCGGGTTTGAGGACATTTTCGGGGAGCTCTTCGGAGGTTCCGCGCGAGGAACTAGAGAGGAACAGGAAGACGATCCCGCGTTCGTGTCGTCGGACGCAAGCGCTGTCTTAAAGATCTCAAGATTACGCGCTCAAAAAGGCGGCGAAGTAAGTTTTGCAATCCGCGGAGGTAAAAAAATAACGGTAAAAATTCCTGCGGGAATTAGCTCCGGAAAAAACCTCCGGTTGTCCGGGCAGGGCAATATTTGCCCTACCTGCGGTCATCCGGGTGATTTAATTTTGACGATTAAAGTGGAGTAGCGCGTTAAAAAAAGCAGCCCTTAAGTCCTAAAAAACACAAAATATTGTGGTTTTTTTTAAAAAAGCTTGACACGACCACAAGGGCAGGTTTATACTCCGAAACGAGCTGGAGCGCTTATTTTGTTCGGAACGGAATTATCGCCTGCGGAGACGATACTCCGTTTTTTTCGTCAAAGACTGTATCAAAGGAGAACGCAATGCAGAACGGCACAAAAGTGAAAAGTGTTTCGCAAAACGGCACCGCACTTTCAGGGGATATGAAAGGGATGAAGTTTGACCGCCGCTACACAAGGCCGGGCATCGATCCTTTGGACGCAGTCACTTACGAGAAGAGAAATTCGACGATCGCGAACACGGACGGCTCCGTGGTGTTTAAGATGGAAAACGTGGAAGTGCCCAAATCATGGTCGCAACTGGCCACGGACATTGTGGTTTCCAAATATTTTCGCAAGGCCGGCGTGCCCGGCACCGGCGCCGAGACAAGCGTTCGTCAAGTGGTGCATCGCATCGCGCGCTCCGTTCGTAAGGCAGGGGAAGATCTGGGCGGTTATTTTCGTACCGCGGAAGATGCGGATACCTATGAAGCGGAGCTTTCGTATCTTCTGGTGACCCAGCGAGGCGCGTTCAACTCGCCGGTTTGGTTTAACTGCGGTTTGGCTGAGACTTACGGCATCCACACGGGTTCGGGCGGGAGCTATGCGTGGGATTTTAAAAAGGGAATACCCGGTTTAACCACGGATTCGTATTCGCATCCGCAGTGCTCGGCGTGTTTTATCCAGAAGGTCGAGGATGACCTGATGTCCATTTTTGATTTGATAAAAAACGAAGCGCGTCTGTTTAAATTTGGCTCAGGCACGGGAACCAATTTTTCAAAGATTCGAGGACGCCAGGAAAAATTATCCGGCGGCGGGACTTCCTCGGGTCTCATGTCTTTCTTGGAGGTTTTGGATCGCGGAGCCGGAGCCACAAAATCCGGCGGCACGACGCGCCGCGCGGCCAAAATGGTGTGTCTGGATTTGGATCATCCGGAGATTGCGGATTTCATTAATTGGAAGGTAAGAGAAGAAAAGAAAGCAGCGGCGCTTATCGCGGCGGGCTATTCCTCGGATTTTAATGGGGAGGCTTATAAAACGGTTTCCGGTCAAAATTCAAATAATTCTATCCGTATTTCCGATGATTTTATGAAGGCCTGTCTCGACGGAGGAAAATGGCAGACGCGTTTTAGGACGACGGGGGAGGTCTGCGACACTTTTGACGCGCGGGATCTGATGCATCAAATTGCTTACGCCGCGTGGGCGTGCGCGGATCCGGGGGTGCAGTTTGATACGACCATCAACGCCTGGCATACCGCCTCCAACACCGGTCGCATCAACGCGTCGAACCCGTGTTCCGAGTACATGTTTCTCGACGATTCGGCTTGCAACCTGGCTTCGATTAATTTAATAAAATTTTTAAACGAGGACGGGAATTTTGATGTCGACGGCTATCGCAACGCCTGCCGTATTTTCGTTACCGCGCAGGAAATTTTGGTGGACTATTCTTCTTATCCGACGCTGGGCATTGCCCAAAATAGCCATGACTTCCGGCCCCTGGGCTTGGGCTACGCGAACCTGGGGACTCTTTTGATGGTTAAAGGGATTCCCTATGATTCTGAGAAGGGACTTGCGGTGTGCGCGGCGCTGACGGCTATTACCACAGGCCACGCCTATCGCGCTTCGGCGGAAATGGCCAAACATAAAGGCCCGTTCCCGGGATATGCGCGTAACGTCACGCCCACGCTTCGTGTGATGAAAAAACACCGCGCGGCGGCTTACAAGATCAGCGAAAAAATTTGCCCGCCCGAACTTTTTAAGGCGGCGCGCGAGGATTGGGACGAGGTCGTGAGACTTTGCGAAAAATACGGGTTAAGAAACGCTCAGACGACCGTGATCGCGCCCACCGGAACGATTGGGCTTTTGATGGACTGCGATACGACCGGGATTGAACCCGATTTTTCTCTCGTAAAATTTAAGAAACTCGCCGGCGGCGGTTATTTTAAGATTGTTAACCAGTCCGTGATGCGGGCATTGGCGAATCTTGGTTATCGTGAGGATCAAATCCGTGACATCGTGACGTATGTGACGGGGACGCTGACACTGGACGGCACGCCGCATATCAATCCCGCGACGTTGAGGGAGCGTGGATTCACGGATGAGGATATCGAGAAAATAGAGGCGCAGATTCCGGGCATTTTCGAGCTTCAGTTCGCTTTCAATAAATGGTCGCTGGGCGAGGAGGCGATGAAGCGCTTTGGCATTAAGGCTGACCAATACAACAGCCCCGGTTTTAATATGCTCGAGGCGATCGGGTTTACCGAGAAGCAGATCTCTGAGGCCAATGACATTGTTTGCGGCCGTATGACCATTGAGGGCGCGCCCGGGCTTAAGCCGGAGCACTTGCCGGTATTTGATTGCGCCAATAAATGCGGGAAATATGGCAAGCGCTTTATAGCGCCGATGGGTCATATTCGAATGATGAGTGCGGCTCAGTCGTTTATTTCAGGCGCTATTTCAAAGACGGTCAATCTTCCAAACGAAGTCACGGTGGAGGATATTGAGAAGATTTATTTGGAAAGTTGGAAGATGGGTCTGAAGGCCGTGGCGCTTTACCGTGACGGGTGCAAGCTTTCGCAGCCTTTAAGTTCGACCAGCTCCTCGGGATCCGCCCAGAAAGAAGCCGCGGACGAACCGGAAAGAGTGCCCGCTCGTTTGCGTCTGCCAAAAAAACGCGGAGGCATCACACAAGAAGCGCGCATCGGCGGACACAAGGTATATGTGCGCACCGGCCAATACGAAAACGGTCAACTGGGTGAAATCTTCATTGATATGCATAAAGAAGGTGCGGCGTATCGCAGTATGATGAATTGTTTTGCGATCGCGGTATCTTTGGGATTGCAGTACGGCGTGCCGTTGCAGGAATACGTGGATGTGTTTACGTTCACGCGCTTCGAACCCTCAGGACCGGTGGATCATCCAAAC
>PEWW01000170.1 GCA_002779345.1 Candidatus Omnitrophica bacterium CG07_land_8_20_14_0_80_50_8
CGCCGATGATGTCTTGATCAATTAACGGAATGCAGATAATTTTTTTTCGGAGAACGATTTGAAAAGTTTTGGCCACACGCCCCTCGACGGCGGTTCCCGGAGGAATACAAAAATTAGTTTTTTGATATTTTGGATAACCGACCAGCGCTTTGCAAATAAGACGCCGGGGTCGTTTCCTCCCGGCCTTGAGTTGATCGGTCTTTTCAAATAAATAGATGGCGCAGCGGTTTGTCCGCAATACCTGGGTGGTTAAATGCGCAAGTCTTGAGATCAACTCGTCTAGATTAAGCGTTGAATTGATAATGCGATGTACCGTGTGGACCGTGGACAGGGCAATGGCCCTTGGACGGATCGTAGCAGAAAGTCTGTCCAGATCCTCCTTTTGGGTGCAATTTTCTAACACCAGACGGATGTGGCTTGAAAAGAGATTCAAGATCTCATGCCGGACGCCTTTCGGGATGCCCATCAGACCCAGATATCCGACTATTCTGTCTGCGGTCACCAGAGGCACACAAAAATTAAGCGTGTCCTTCGGAGCGCTAAATAGGTAAGATCTTTTTTCTTTGGGTCTTTGTTTGACAGCCCGATAAACCTGGCGGGAATAACGAAAATGCCTGATACGCGGGTCGTTCCAGATTTCGTAGGAAGACCGGAGTGCATTTTTAAATACTCGGATGTTATCGTTTAACTTATACGATACCCACCACATGGGATGCCCCAGCATAAAATCAAAGGACACTCGAAAAGTTCTTAAATTTTCATGCCGGATAAAGTGTTCAAAAATTTCCCTGTCGTTGGCCATGAATGATTTCATGTTCTACATCCTCTCAAACGGCTCAAAAAACTTTCGATATTCATTCTGCGCGTACCGATCTGTCATACCTGCCAAGTAGTCGCAAATCACACGATGAGCGCCCTCCGCCTTTAAACGTTTTTGACTGCCCGGAGGGAGCTGCTCGGGTTGCGACAAATAGACCTGAAAAAGCGCCCGCACAAAACGTCTGGCCTTGTCCGTCATCCGCACTACGCGATAGTGTCTGTAAAGTCCCGTCTTAAGAAAATTACGAAGCGTTTCTCTTTCCTCGGCCAGCTTCAAGCTAAAAGCGATGGTAAACCGATCAAGCTTCATTGCCCCCTGAGGGCTCTTAACCGCGTATTTTGCAATGTTTCTGCTTGATTGCTTAATAAGATCAGTCACTTCCAAATTAATGAGTCCTCGGATAATTTGACGGCGTTTAACCTCCACCTTGGCGCCGGGCGAGAGTTTTAATTTCTTTTTAATGGATGCCCATAACGCAATTTTGTCCAATTCCGATTCCGCTATCATTCCGGAGGTCAGACCGTCGTCAATATCGTGATTGTCGTAGGCGATCTCATCGGATAAATCAACTACTTGAGACTCCAGCGACGGTGAATTGAAAGGTTCGAACGTCCCCATCCCGCGCGCCTCGGCCGCCTTTAACAATCCCGGATGTTTGAAAAGACCGATCCTTGATTCATAGGTGAGATTGAGCCCCCTAAAATCAGGATACTGCTCCTCAAGATAATCCACGACGCGAAGACTTTGAAGGTTATGGTCAAAGCCCCCATGAGCTGCCATCAACTCGCGCAATTCATCCTCCCCCGCGTGCCCGAATGGCGTATGGCCCAAATCATGCGCCAGCGTGATCGTTTCGACCAAATCTTCATTCAGCCTCAAAGTCCTGGCAATGACGCGGGCAATTTGATCAGCTTCCAGAGAATGGGTTAATCGGGTACGGTAATAGTCACCTTCGTGATTCACAAAAACTTGGGTTTTATACTCGAGACGTCTAAAAGCGGAGCTATGGATAATTCGGTCGCGGTCGCGTTGAAAGGCGGTCCGGTAAGGGTGTTCTTTTTCAGGATGGATTCGGCCGCGGCTTTGCGCGCTTTTCGTTCCGTAGGACGCCAGTGTCCGCGCTTCCGCTTTTTCAAGTTCGATTCGACGCAACTCAGTTAGGCCTGTGTGTTTCTTGCTCGAGACGGATAATCGGCGATTTCCCAAAAATGTCCATCAGCATGTTGATCCGTGAAAGTCCCAGTGTCAAAACCCGCTTTTCTTTCGCAAGAAGTTTCGCATTGTCATCGGCGCCGTTCAACGTCACCAGAACCTTGGTCGAGACGCCGCGTTTATCATAAACGTCATTTCGAACCAGGTTCATAACCTCCCTCTCAGTCGCTTTTTCTTCCGCTATCTTGCAAACCCAACAACGGCCGTGGCCTTTGGCAATAACATTTTTGGCGTTCCCTTTAAGGGTCTGCGTGTCATCCGGTGATTTTATAAATTCGGTAAAATGAGGCAACTGCCTTTTTTTCTCTCCAAAATCCACGATTTCATTTTTGAACTGGGAGAACAAGCCCAACACCCGATCCGTCATGTCCATCTTAAGAAGCTCATCGTATTCAGAGATCATGTCATCCATACGATGAAGAAATGCTTCAGGGCCGCTTGCGGAGCTCAAAAGCAACAACTCTTTTTTCTCATAAACTTCTCTCATCCAAAACTTAAATATTTTATTATGAAAGCGATAAAACACGCCCGTTTTAATAATCAGCTCCTGTTCGATGAGTTCCTCGATCTGACGGGAGGTGTCACGTTGATTGCGGCGAATTAAGACGGAGAGATCTTTTAATTTGTTGACGCCGTTTGCCATGCCGGCCAGGATCAAAATATGACTGCCGCGCGAATCCGACCGCGTCCACGGCGAAATGATTTTTAAGAAAAATTGATTCAATACGCCTTGTGATTCAAAAAGAAGCTTGAGTAATACTTCACCGACCGTTTGCCTCGAGATGACCGTTTCATTTTTAAGCCTTGCGCACTCACGAATACGCTTGGCAATCGTGTCCAAAAAAAACGGTTGACCATCGGTAAAAGCCACAAGAAAATATTTGAGATTTTGTGGAATGCCGGCGGGCGCTATTTTCTTTTCAAGAAATTGAAAGGAGGTTTCAAAATCAAACGGCTCCAAATAGATGCGCTCAAAATTTCCGAACAGAAGCGAAAGCTTTTCCGCGAGGATACGACGGCTCGCCGAAAAAGACGAACTCGACAGAAGATACATCGTGTCCTTTTGCACCATGATGCGTTTGCCAAAATTAGAAAACGTATTTTTAACGCCAAACTCCCCGAGGCGGTGAAATTCGTCCAAAATAACGATACAATGTTTGCCGGTTTCCTGCTTAACGATAGAGGTCAGCTCGAAAAGCCTGGCGTAGGCCTCTTCCGCGTGACGTTGTTTTAAAAGGCTCATTATTTCGTGAATACGTCCAACCGTCAGCGGAATGAACGGCATCGCCGTTTCGGCCAGGCCGGTCAGCGAATCAGTTGTCGGAACGACCTGTTTTTGGACAAGGAATTGGAAAAGAAGCGACCGAATGAATTGTTCGACAAAATAATCAAGAGCCTGTATTTTGATTTCAACGTAGACGCACAACACTTCAGGATCGCGAAAGATATGGAGAAAATGCCGCAGAATCGACGTTTTTCCAAGATGTTGATGACCGATGATGGCTACGTTCTGCCGGTAGCCGGACTTTAACGCATTGGCTCGTTTAAGAATAATATCGAGGATTGCCTGCCGGCCAAAAAAATCGTCGCCGACGACCGGATCGCTAAACATACGTTTTGACCTTAAAAATTATCCAGCAAAATCTATTGAATAAAACCACAAAATTTTGAGCGCTCATCCCGCCTCACCCGAAGTTATGTTACCTCGCGGAACTCTCTAGAGTCAAAAAAATAATACCGATCAACGCAAAAAAAAATAAATTTTGTTGACTTCAAAACAAAACCGCATCTAAAAAATGCCCGCGCTTCGCAGCCCTCCGAAGCGCGTAAGCGTGTAGGAGGGCAAAGAAGCGGAGCGGGTGATGGGAATCGAACCCACATCTAAAGCTTGGGAAGCTTTCATTCTACCACTGAACTACACCCGCTAAAACTTTGTCAAACGCCCAAACCGCCGATACCGACGTTCTATCTCGGAGCGTTTTAAACGTATCAGGCGATTCAAACTGAAGCGCTCCACGTTGTAGGATGCCAAAACGCTTCCGTAGATCACCGCCTTTCGCACCACCGATTCATTGAAACGCCCCGACCGCGCCAGATACCCTATAAACCCCCCGGCAAAGCTGTCCCCCGCGCCCGTGGGATCGGAAACGTTTTCCAGCGGATAGGCCGGCGCTATGAACAAAAAATTTTTGGAGAAGCAGGCCACGCCATGTTCGCCCTTTTTGATCACTAATAGCCGCGGTCCGCGGCTTAGGATCCAGCGCGCACATTGTATCAAATTGCGCTCTCGCGCTAACTGCCGCGCTTCGTTGTCGTTGCAAAGAAAGAGGTCTACTTTTTTTAACAGTGCCCGCAGGCTCTTTTTTTTATTTTGAATCCAATAGTTCATCGTATCGCAGGCGGTCAACCTGGGCCTTCGCACCTGTGCCAAGACCGATTGCTGAAGATCCGGATCAATATTGGCCAAAAAAACATACGCGCACTCACGGTTTTCTTCGGAAACCACAGGCCTAAAATCTTGAAAAACATTAAGCTCGGTTTTTAAGGTATGGGCATCGTTCAGATTGTATCCATAAAAACCCTTCCAGCGAAACGTCTTGCCCGGGACTGTCCGCAAATCATGGGTGTCCACACCGAGTTTTTTGATTAAATTTAAATAGTTGGGCGGAAAATCACAGCCGACGACCGCTACGATGGATACGGGAGAAAAAAAACGGGCGCTGGCGGAAAAAAATGTCGCCGAACCTCCCAGCGCGTCCGTCACCTTCCCGAACGGCGTTTTTACGCTGTCCAGCGCGACCGACCCTACTGCCAAGATACGACGAGAGTTCATGGGCGCCTCATTTTTTTAAGTAGACTCACGGTTGCTTTTTTAGGATCAGGGCTGCCCATCACGGCACGCACCACGGCGCATGTGTCAGCTCCGGCCTTTTTTACTTTTCCAATATTGTTCACGTCGATCCCGCCGATAGCCACAAACGGAATCTGGATATTTTTTGCCGCAAACCGTACCAGCGCAAGCCCCACCGGCCCGTAAGACGGCTTGGTCGGCGTTTTAAAAACAGGCCCGACGCCGATGTAATCAAACCCTTCTTGCTGTGCCGCCAACGCCTGAGACGCGCTGTGTGTCGAACGACCGATAATCGCGTGTTTACCTAACAGAGCCCTTGCCTCTTTGAGGCTTGCGTCTTCTTGCCCCAAGTGCACCCCGTCCGCGCCTGATCGCAAAGCAACCCCCGGGCGGTCATTGATGATAAGCGGAATGCCGAGCGGACGCGTCAACTTTAGAAGCCGTTGAGCCAGCCTGGTAAGCTGGGCGTCCGTTGCGTGTTTATCCCTCAGTTGAACGACGCTGGCGCCGCCTTCCAGTGCCTGTCTGACAACGGCTGTCACGGTTCGACGACCCACGGCCACGGGATCGGTGATGACGTAGAGTTTCCATTTCTTTAAGGATTTTTTTTTCAACATCATACGCGCAAAACCTTATTCTTTTAAGCCTGTCAGATGTTTTTAAATCGATCAGCTTGGCCGTCTCCTCAAGAACTCTTAAGGATTCCTTAACTCTCTGGATATTCGCAAGAAAAACCCCAGCGGTGTCTCCTCTTGCTTTCTCCAAACGTGACGGACCCCGACCCACATCGCCACGGACGTCTCTGGAGGCAGTCAATTCAAAGGCGGACCCCGGAAATTTTTTCAAACAATCCGTGACCGCATGACGGATT
>PEWW01000164.1 GCA_002779345.1 Candidatus Omnitrophica bacterium CG07_land_8_20_14_0_80_50_8
CGGATGCCGATCGGGTTGTTTTGCCCGCCGGCCCAGTCTCGGGTTTATTGACGGCGTCGGATAACGCGTGCGTAAGTTTGCCGTGGAATTTACGAATCACTATATCCGCGTTCTCAACGTTGACGGCGTTGATGATCAGCCGTTTCCGCAACAAACTTAACGGCGAGATATCAAGCTGGATATTATCGACTGAAAAAGAGGTTTGGCCGGCAAAATCACGAACTTCCTGAATTTCAAATCCAGACAATTCGAAGGTGTCTGGAAAATGATAATCAATAGAGCGGATCAGAATTTTTTTCCCCAGCGATTTCTCGATTACCCGCACGAGCATCGCAGGCGCCTGGCGGGAAAAAATGGTAAAAGCGATACCCCCTGTTATCAGTACAACCACAAAGACAATCAGGAGTTTTTTGAGCAAGCAACCTCCAAAATGGTGTCCCCGGCGTGATTCGAACACGCGGCCAACGGTTTAGAAAACCGTTGCTCTATCCAACTGAGCTACGGGGACAAAATTTGTAAAAAACCTTCGGGGTGACTGGATTCCCCGCCACAAAACTTGGCGGGTCCGTCCAAAGACCGCGGCAACCTTTGTGGACGGGTCCGCCGCGTTCTTTGGCGGAGAACCACAGACATTCACGCCCCAAAGTTTAATCTTATAAATCGGGGCGCAGGGATTTGAACCCTGGGCCTCTTGCTCCCAAAGCAAGCGCTCTAGCCAAGCTGAGCTACACCCCGATGAAAACTTCCATAGGGGAAAACGTTGTTTTCCCCTGCATGGCGCTCCCTCACTATAAACCCAATAGGTCGCTGTCACCCCTTTTCCTTGGGACCATATCCCCCTAAAGTTGAATCAGGACAGGCTGATTCTATCAGCGGTAAATTACCAAGTCAATGAAGGTTGTTCGGTATTTACGACTTACGGGAGATAACTTTTTTAGCGGCTTGAACGATATGGTTGGCAGTGAGACCGTATTTTTTAAAAAGCTCATCAGGCGGGCCTGATTCGGCATAAGTGTCGTTGACCCCGACAAATTCGACCGGAATGGGAAAATTTTGTGACACGAGCCCGGAAACGGTGCTTCCAAGCCCTCCGAAAACCAGGTGCTCTTCAGCGGTCACAAAAGCTCCTGTTTTATGCGCCTGCCCAAGCAAAAGCGCTTCATCCAAAGGCTTTAAGGTGTGTAAATCCACCACCGAGGCGTTTAACCCCTCGCGTTTCAATATCTCCGCCGCCTCCAAGGCCTCAAACACCATAAGGCCGTTGGCGATCAAAGTGACGTCCTTCCCGCTCCGTAGCAAAATGCCCTTCCCGATCTCAAACCGCGTTTGCTCGTTGTAGATCACCGGGGCTTTGGACCTGCCGGTACGGACATAAACGGGGCCTGGGTAAGCGGCAGACTGTTTGATCAAAAACTTGGCGGCGAATTCATCGGAAGGAACGATCACCGTAAAATTGGGCAATGTCAGCGCTAGCGCAAAATCCTCAATCGACTGCTGAGACGCGCCGTCCTCGCCGACACTGATGCCGCCGTGCGAGGTGACAACTTTGACATTGAGCTTCGGAAAGGCGACGCCCATGCGGAGCTGTTCGTAACCCTTACACATCAAAAAGCACGCGAAAGAGCTGATAAAAGGAATCTTCCCGCAGGACGCGAGACCCGAGGCGATGCCGACCAAGTTGGACTCCTGAATACCGATATCAATAAACCGATCCGGGAACGCCTTTCCGAACACATCCGTACGCGTTGACTTCGAAAGATCCGCGTCGAGCACCAACACTTGGGGATTTTCTTTCCCTAACTCCACAAGTGCCTTGCCGTACGCGTCGCGGGTGGCCGCGCCCATTTTCCTCTCAAGCGTCACCCCACCGCCTCCTTTGAAATCCTAAAAATTTGAGGTGGTGGGGTCATTTGATCATCCCTACAATTCTTTGGATCTCGGCCTCGTTTTCGCCGAGCTCTTTCAAGGCTTTGGCCGTTTCATCCCTGGTGGGTGCGACGCCGTGAAAATGGTTGTTATTTTCCATAAAAGAAACACCTTTGCCCTTAGTCGTGTGCGCGATAATTATGCTCGGCGCCGATTTGGACGCTTGGGCCCACTGGATAGCTTCAAAAATCTCTTGGTGCGAATGACCGTCGATTTCCTTCACGAGCCATCCGAACGCGCGCCATTTATCAGCGACCGGTTCCATATCCAGGATATCTTTTGTGCGGCCGGAGAGTTGATACTGGTTGTAATCCAGGATCATGACCAGATTCGATAATTTTCGAAACGACGCGAACGCGGCGGCCTCCCACGTCTGGCCTTCATTCAGCTCGCCGTCGCTTGTGATGACATAGGTCATAAAACTTTTTTTATCGAACCGCGCCGCGAGCGCGCAGCCGATACCGATCGAAAGCCCCTGTCCCAACGAACCCGTCGAGGCCTCGATACCGGGAAGTTTACGCATATCGGGATGGCCCTGAAGCGGACTGCCGAGTTTTCTCAACGTCAACAACAGCTCTTCCTTAAAATAGCCCGAACGGGCCAACACGCTATAAAGCGCGGGACAGCCGTGTCCTTTGCTGAAAATCAAGCGGTCCCGGTCGGGCCACTTGGGATTTTTTGGATCATGCTTGAGAAAATGGAAATAGAGAAGCACCAGGATGTCCGTCGACGACAGAGAGCCGCCCGGGTGCCCCGAGCCGGCGATCCCCAGCATTTTGATGATGTCCCGGCGAACGAGGAGCGCTGTGTCTGCCAGCTTTTGCCAATCGACTTTTTCGTTCACTTTATTCGAATTCTCTGTTTGGTTTGGCATAAGAAAAGAAGAGTTTAACCAGAATATCGCGGAGCGTCAAACAATCTTTTTAACAGGTCATTCCGATATTCACATCCTGAATTTCAGAAAATTATCGAGTGAATCACACATAAGATACGGATTGGTTTTTCTCTGTTCCCCGAGCGTGGACTTGGGTTTTTCAGCGTAATTATGCCCGGGACAAAGAATGGTGGAGTCGTCAAATTTCATAAGACGTTGCGTCAGCGTGTAGTACATTTCCTTCGGGTCCCCGCCCGGAAGATCACAGCGTCCGCAGGCGCCGATAAACAACGTGTCACCCGAAACCAGGCAATCCTGCGCGTGAAAACACTGAGAACCCGGTGTATGTCCCGGCGTGTGAATGAGCGTAAATTCCACGTCTCCTACCCTGATCTTCTGGCCGTCGTCCGTGTTTTTTATATTGTCGCGGCTAATCCCCATATAAGGCGCGTCATGCTTGTTCACATAGATCGGGCAGTCTACCGTCTCCAGAAGTTCCTCGACGCCATTGGTGTGATCAAAATGGAAATGGCTGATCAACGCACCTTTGATCTTAAGGTCTTCCTCTTTGGCTGCCCTTAGGATCGTATCCACCTGCCAGGCAGGATCGACCACAAAAACTTCGCGCGATCTTTTGTCACCGACAAAATAAACAAAATTTTCCATCGGCCCGATCTCCATCTGTTTGAGATAAAAGTTGCTATTCACCGGCGGGGGCAAGTTTGACCAGCTCGATCTTTAATTTCTTGGCTATCCCGAAGATACGCGCGTCCCGGTAAAATTCTCCGTAGCAGATGCGTTTGATGCCGCAATTCGCGATCAGCTTAAAGCAGGGCCAACAGGGACTGGCGGTCGTGTAGATGGTGCCGCCGTCAATACAGACGCCGTTTTTCGCTGCCTGGATGATCGCGTTGGCCTCGGCATGAATCGTAGCCACGCAGTGGTCGTTCTCCAGCATGTGACCGGCTTCGCTACAGTGTGCCAATTTCCGTATACTGCCGTTATACCCGGTGGAGAGAATAGTTTTGTCGCGCACAATGACCGCCCCCACGAATTTCCTGTCACAGGTCGAACGGCTTGAAACGACGCGCGCGATATTCATGAAATACGCGTCCCAAGGGTGCCTTTTGAGCTTTTTGCCGGATCTAGGTTTGACCATAAGCGCCTATTCTAACTTTTTACGATTAATTTCTCAAGGACAGAAAATCACCCGCGTTGGCCTAGACCAGAAAATAAATCGGCTCCCTGGATTTAATCCAGAGAGCCGATTTTCTTATGCCAATTATTATTTTTTCGTCAGTCTTCCGGTAATAAATCCCGCAATCAACGCGCAAAGTGCCGCGCCGCCGATGTAGGCCCATGCATTTTTATGCACGCGCTTATCCACTTGGGTGGCTGCCTCAACAATGTTTTCTTTGGCATCATCCAAAGACCTCTCGGCGTTTTTCTTCAACTGGTCGATCACTTTGTTCATCTTCTTGTTTCCATTCATCGCAACGATTGACATGACTTATTTTCCTTTCATTTGAATTGTCATTTTAACTTACTTAAATGTACATTTTCAATTAACATAGTTAAAATTTACATAATAATGCTATAAATTACAAGTATTTATATCTACATATTTTTCGACTAACATTTGACCAATAAAAAAAGCAGTCCTTGGGTTTCCAAGAACTGCTTCCTTATTTAGAACTGGTGTTAACGCTTCCTAAAACTATGCTTTTGGAGAAGCGATGGAAGCGGGGGACAGAAAAAATCACAGTCAACTTTTTCATCACGATAGGCTCCTTTCGAGAGAATGAATGCGCGGATGAATAAACTAAAATAACCGACGGTATACCATGTTTAAATAATTCGTCAATTTCTGCTTTTAATTATTAAAAGCATCCCCTATTTTTTTGCCCATCTTTTTCATTTCTTTGCCGGTTTTTTCCGCGGTAGATTTCATGGCTTCTCCGAACCGTTTGGCCATGCGATCCGCTTTTCGCTGAGCGATGATCACGTCTCGTTCCTCCGGCGATTTTCCGATGGTAGCCAACCAATCCGAGGTCTTATCGGTGATTGAATCTCCACCGCTCATATTTCCGGCGTACGAATGGCACGGAAACGCCGCTAAACCGACTGCCAATAGTAAACCTACAACCATCCACTGTTTCATAGAACCCCTCCTTCTTTTTTATAAAGCCCAGCCTTTTGAACGCTCCACCGCCGTTCGCCAACGCGCGTAAAGCGCTCTGGCTTCCGAACGCCTCATACGAGGATAGAAAATACGGTCCACCCGGCGAAGCCGGTTAAATTCGTTTCTGTTTTTCCAAAAACCGATCGCGAGGCCCGCCAGGCCTGCGGCGCCCAGTGCCGTGGTTTCAAGAACCCTCGGACGTTCGACCGGAATTCCTAAAATATCGGCCTGAAATTGCATCAAGAAATTATTGGCAGACGCGCCGCCGTCGGCTCTCAAAATCTTGAACCCCTGACGTGTGTCTTTCTTCATC
>PEWW01000147.1 GCA_002779345.1 Candidatus Omnitrophica bacterium CG07_land_8_20_14_0_80_50_8
CCAGGCGTTAAGGTTTTTAGAACTTCTTTCCCGAGATACGATCCAAGTCGAAATAGAAGATATTTCTTTGCCTTTGCCGCATCCTGCTAATTTTGGTCTGCATAAATTGATTATCGCAAGCCGGAGGAGACAAAAAGATAAAGCGGCAAAGGACCGTGAGGCGGGCCTAAAAATCCTGAAAGCATTGATCGAAAAACAAGAATCGACTCATGTTAAGCATGTTATCGATTCCCTTCCGGAAAAATGGCAGGGAGTGATCCTGAAAGAATTAGGAGACGCCGACGAAACAGATTTGATCAAGATTTTGTTTGCTGAACAACGTTCGGCGGGGAGAAGTTAGAATTTAGATGAAACTCATCTGCTCTTGGTGCAAAAAATTGATGGGAGAGAAAGAGCCATACGACGACCCCTCCGAAACTCATGGAAAGTGTCTTGAGTGTCTCGATAAGCAAAAAATAGCGGACGAAGCTGTAAAGAAAAAAGGGCTTAAGGAGTCTCATTTAAGCATTAAGGCGATCCTAAAGAGAGAAGTCATTGTCCTGGGGATAGTTCTCGTTGTAGCTTTTTTTAATCGTAATTCAACCCCCGCCACCAGTTTTTCGTCTTATAGCAGGTCATCCAAAGTATCCTCCTACGGTAATTATGATTCCAACAGCGTTAGCATGAATTATCAGCTGAGTTTATTTTGGATGATTATCTACGGTTACTTGATTTACTTATTTTTTCGGATCTTTTTTCTGATGATTAAACAATTACAGCAGAGAAGAAGAATGATTGAGATATTGAGGGAGAATAAATGAACTGCTCGTTGCCCGGCTTATTTGCGAAATGCACCTGTTCCGGCGGGATGATATGCTTGTATTGTTTACGGCTCACGGTAACGGTTGTAGCGATGGCGCTCGGCGCGGTGGTTGTCTGGCAGCCGCGGAAGATCATTGATATGCAAATCGCCGCTTACCGGCTCATCAATTGGAAGATGGAACCCATTTCCATGGAAAAAGAGATACGGAACACGCGTATCATGGGGCTGGCGGTCCTTATCCTTGGAGTCTTCGCATTTATCACTATTTGGCTTATACAATAAAGGGACATTAACAGAACGGCATTCGATAGTAGAATCGTACCAGGTACAAAAGGGACGGGTCTCCGGAGAGCGACGTGTCCCTCCGGTAAGCGGTACCGTTCTATATATATAGCTTAACTATCGGGCGACTGGAGAATTAAGTCGTGTCCCCGGAACTCGTAAGTGGGAATATTCGCCAAAGAAAAGATTGGACGATGGTATCATTGATCAAAATAGCCGAAAAGGAGATTAGATGAGCACGTCTTTAGAAAGCCTTAAGCGATGGCTTGATGCGCCTATGGAAAATGAGCATTTGGAGTTCAAGGAGGCAAAGAACCAGTTTGACACTACAAAGTTATTTAAATGTTGCGTCGCCCTTGCGAATGAGGGAGGAGGCAAACTTATTCTTGGCGTCACGGACAACGCGCCCAGGAGGATCGTTGGCAGCCAGGCATTTGCCAGTGCGTCCGATATTCAGAGCAAAATCTTTCACAAGTTGAATTTTCGGGTAGATGCTGAGGAACTCAGATTTTCTGAGGGAAGAGCCGTCATTTTCCACATTCCGTCACGTCCAAGAGGAACCGCATATCAATTCGAAGGGACGTATCTCATGCGGTCAGGGGAAGCACTGGCCCCTATGACGGAGGACCGACTCAGGACTATTTTTGACGAAGGAAAACCAGACTGGTTATCAGAAATAGCGCGTTTGGGTGTCACGTCCGATGAGGTAATAAAACTTTTGGATACGCAGGGCTACTTTGATCTTCTAAAGCTTCCATATCCGGCCCAACGTGAAGGTGTTTTGGAAAAATTCTTGAGTGAGAGATTGATACGCTCCGAGGATGGCCGTTGGGAAATCACGAATTTAGGCGCGATATTATTTGCAAAATATATTCGGGAATTCGACAATTTGTCACGGAAAGCAGCGCGGGTCATTGTTTATGAAGGTAAAGGCAAAATAAAAACGCGTTTAGACAAGCCGGGCACTAAGGGTTATGCCGTAGGTTTCGAGGGACTGATAGATTTCATCAATGATTTACTGCCTTCAAATGAAGTGGTGGGAAAAGCCTTGCGCGAGACAGTCAAAATGTTTCCTGAGGTGGCTATACGAGAACTTGTTGCCAATGCGCTGATTCATCAGGATCTCAGAGGATCAGGGACATCTGTTGCCATAGAAATTTACACCGACCGCATTGAGATTTCAAACCCCGGAAAACCGTTTATTCCGCCTGAACGTTTTATTGATGAATATCAGTCACGAAATGAGCGATTGGCAGATTTAATGCGACGGCTGGGAATTTGTGAGGAAAAAGGGAGCGGGGTTGACAAAGTAATCCAAAGCGCCGAAGTGTACCAACTTCCCGCTCCTGATTTTCGTGTCAGTGAGCGACACACGACGGCGGTCTTATTTTCGTATGTAGGTTTTGAAAAAATGGATGGAAAGAATCGCATTCGTGCTTGTTATCAGCATTGCTGCTTGCGCTATGTAATGAACGAGCGGATGACAAATCAGAGTTTACGAGAACGATTCAAACTGCCAGAAAACAAGTCGACCACCGTTTCTCAAGTGATTGCAGACGCAGTTGATGCCAAGCTTATTAAACCAGATGATGCTACAACAGGATCAAGGAGGTATGCCCAGTATCTACCGTTTTGGGCATGACCTTATTTAATTTGAGAGGCTTTTCCCCTGCATAGTATGCTGTAACTCATTGATAGTAAATGAGTTACTTATTTAAAAGCAAAGGTAATAATACCCAGAACTATGAACCTGGTTAGATGGCTCAGGTCCCTAATTGGATAATTTATCCCCTGAACGTGTGACGCGTTGCGAGGAAATTTCACAGTGAAAATCATCTGCTCCTTGCACAAGAAAGTCCTGGACGATAAAGACCCGTATGAAACCTGAAAAGCTTCTCATGTGCTGGAGCGGGGGTAAAGACAGCTCGCTGGCGCTACAGGCAGTTCTTAAGGACCCGTCTTTTCAGGTGGAAGCGTTACTGACCACCGTCACCGAAGATTATGAGCGCATCAGCATGCACGGCGTTCGCCGGGAACTTTTGCTCGAACAGGCCAAGGCGATCGGCCGGCCGCTTGAAGAGATAAGGATCCCTATAGGCGCTTCGAACGCTGTCTACGAATTGAGGATGAAAGAGCGCCTATTACGTCATAAAGCAAACGGAGTTTCGCGCGTTATATTCGGCGATCTATTTTTGCAGAACATCCGGCAATGCCGGGAAACCCGCCTCGCGGAGATCGGCATGAAGGGACTCTTTCCTCTTTGGCATCAAGATACCCGGAAACTGGCCGAGGACTTCATCGCGGCCGGATTCCGTGCGTATATCGTTTGCGTCGATCCCAAACAGATCGATCCTTCATTCTGCGGACGTGCTTTTGATCACGCCTTTCTCAGGGATCTTCCCACGTCCGCAGATCCTTGCGGGGAGAACGGTGAATTTCACACGTTTGTCTATGAGGGACCAATTTTTCAAAAAGCCTTGGCGCTGAATAAGGGCGAAATCGTCAACCGAGATGGGTTTTGGTTTTGTGATCTTGTTCTAAGCGCGGCCAGCTTATTAAATATAAATCCGGCTCGCGCAAATAGACTAACGAAAGCAGCACAATGAATCATCATTTTAAAGCCATGAGCGCCAAGGAACTTAAGGCTCTTGATGTCGAAGCCACGCGCCGGTTTGGGATTCCAACCCTTCTTCTCATGGAAAATGCGGGTATTGCCTGTGAAGAGGAAATTTTAAGACATTATCCAAAAGCGCATCACTTTTTGGTGCTTTGCGGCCGGGGCAATAACGGGGGAGATGGTTTTGTATTGGCGCGGCGCCTTTGGAATAGGGGAAAGACCGTAACGGTGTTTCATTTCGGAGCTATAAACAGCGCATCGAGTGATGCTTTGCTTAATTTTAGCATCGTCCGAAAGCTTGGAATACCATGTTTTGATCTTCACAAAGATATTAATTACCAAAGATTGATCACAATGTTCAAGAAGACCGATATTGTGATGGACGCAATATTCGGTATCGGTTTAACCAGAGAAGTCAACGAACCCTTTCGCTCGGTGATACAAGCTGTGAACTCGTCGGGGAAAACAGTGGTCAGTATCGACGTGCCTTCCGGCATTCATGCCGACACGGGCCGCATCCTTGGCGAAGCGATCAAAGCGAATATTTGTGTGACGTTTGTCAGGTCAAAGCTTGGGTTTCAAAGGGCCAAACCTCATACGGGTTGCGTGATTGTGCGTGATATCTCCGTCCCGTATTGTCCCGGGAATTCTGAAGAAATTAATCCATGAAAATCGTTTTTTTGTTGATCGTTCTCGCCGCGTCGCTCGTTGTCGTCTTGCGATACATCGAGTCCCGGTCTATCTTTTTCCCGATGAAGGGCACTCCCACGACGCCCAAGGACATAGGCCTTACCTATGAAGACGTCACGTTCCAATCGGATGGGTATAAACTGCATGCTTGGTTTGTGCCGCGCGATCACGCCAAGGGGACGGTGTTATTCTTTCACGGCAACGCCGGCAATATAGGCCATCGCCTCGACAAGCTTCACATTTTAAACGAGCTCGGCCTTGAGGCGCTCATTATCGATTATCGCGGTTATGGACAAAGTGAGGGCCGCCCGTCCGAGAAAGGACTCACTCACGACGCGGAGGCCGCGTACGCCTATTTAACCAAGACAAAAGGCGTCTCCGCCGATCGTATCATTTTGTACGGCGAATCTCTCGGCGGTGCTGTGGCCGTCGACCTGGCCGGGCGAAAGCCTGTGGCGGCACTGATCACCGAGGGCGCATTCACTTCGGTCCCCGCGATGGTCAGAGCATCTTTGCCGTTTGTACCAACCTTCGCTTTGGCTCTGCGCTTTGACTCCCTTTCCAAGATCGGGCGTGTATCGGCTCGGAAGCTTTTTATCCACAGCGTCGATGACGAAATAGTCCCTTATTCTATGGGCGAAGCGCTCTATGGCCGTGCCAAAGATCCTAAGGAGTTTCTCCGACTACGTGGGGGACACAACACCGGGTTTTTTGACTCGGCGGAAATTTACACCGAAGGGCTTCATCGTTTCACCGAGAGTTTAAATACACAAAGGGGAGGCCAGTAAATCTTGAAGAGCGTTTCTTTAGGTCCTCGTAGGGACTCATGAGAAGATTTTACGTCTAAGCCGAGCGATGTGAATCTGAGACAGACGGTTTAAAAGCTTTTTTATCTTGCGGTAATTCAAAACACCCTCTTTAGCCGCCTCTTCGGCTTCCTTGGGGATGTAAAACATTTTGAGCTTTCCCTTGGAAGATTGTGATAGATAAAGTGAACGGTGTTTATACCCCCTAAGGCAGCGGCAGTTCTTGCCTCCGCATACCCGGACCATGGTAACAAGAGACCCACGGATCAAAAGATCCGTCTTCTTGGGAAGCTTTTTATGGAGCTTCCCGAGGGC
>PEWW01000152.1:0-5056 GCA_002779345.1 Candidatus Omnitrophica bacterium CG07_land_8_20_14_0_80_50_8
TGAAGCGTTCTTTTTTTAATTCGATCGGAATCTGACCCGGAAGTCCATAGGCCTTCGACCCTTCTTCCTCTGAAAACATGAACGCGCCCAGGCGTTCAAAACGGATCGCTTTTAAAAAATTCATGAGATCACGAAATTCCTCATCCGTTTCTCCGGGAAACCCGACAATGACCGCCGTGCGAATGCTGACGCCCGGCACCTTTTTGCGGAAACGCGCTATCACCCACTCCATCTGAGCCCGGGTCACCCCGCGATTCATGCGCTCAAGTACCCGGTCGTGGCTATGCTCAATCGGAAGGTCAAGGTACTTGCAGAGGCCATGGCCGGAAGCCATCACGTCCATCAATGTTTCGTCGATATGTCCCGGGTGCGCGTAGAGGAGGCGAATCCACGGCGCCAAATTTAACGAAGTGATCTGTTTTAAAAGTTCGGGGAGTTGAAACAACCGCCCGCGATCAAATCCAAACGCGGCGGTGTCCTGACCGATCAGATTTATTTCAGACAGGCGGCGCCGGGTTGAAATCTGCTTGATTTCGTTTACGATAGATTCAATAGTGCGTGAACGATGCGGCCCCTTCATCCGCGGAATCACGCAGTAGGAGCAGGCGTTGAGGCAGCCTTCGGAAATTTTTACATAGGCAAAATGATCAGGTGTCAGGGAAACTCGGGGAGTGTTTTCATTAAGAAGAAAGCGCGGATGGGCGTTGACCTCAAAAACTTTTTTATGATGAACCTCCAACGGTCTTAAAAGTTCCGCGAGCTTATCTAAACTATCCGTGCCGATGATGGCGTCTACCTCATCGCCCAGCTCTTTTCGTAACTGGGCGCCGTAACGCTGAGCCAGGCAACCCAGTACCACCACGGCCTTCAAGCGGCCTTTTTTCTTTAATTGGCAGAGTCTTAGGATCGCCTCAATAGATTCTATTTTTGCTTCTTCTATAAAACCGCAGGTGTTGACAAGGACGACATCCGCTTTTTGAATATCCGCGACGACCTCATGGCCTTCTTTTTTTAGGCCGCCCAGCGCTACCTCGGAGTCTACCAAAGTCCTCGCGCAGCCTAAGCTTACAAGCCCGACTTTCATTACTAAGCCGTGATCCTGACGCCTTCGCGGTTGATGAGCATTTTTTTTGTCACCGCTTTGCCGGGTGATCCGAGGTCATATTCGTTGAGGGTTAATTCCATGCTCGAGGCGTTGCCGGTCCATAGTTCAAAATGATCGTTAGCCGTCCACGTTTCAACGACTCCGCGTTTCACGATGGACTGAAAAAGAACCTTGCCGTCTGATTTGACTCTGAGCCAAACAGAATCTAAGCCCTTAATCTTGAGGCGAAGCGCCTCTTTTTTTCCAATCTTCGGAAAATTACCCAACAAGGGATGCCTCAGCCAGTCGCTTGCGTTGAAACCATCCTCAACGGCCAAGGCCGTCTTCGCCGGCACCGTGTCCGTCTTTTTCATCTTCGCGGATTTTGATTGAAGCGGTTTTATGACTTTAGAAACTTTAGTTTGCTTTAAGTGATTCGCCGCGTTTTTTGCAAGATGAAAAATAGCGCCTCCGCCGAGAACCAATGCCAAAATAAGCGCCGGAATAACGAGCAGGCTTTTATCAAAATCAAAAAATGATTTTGTACCGCTTAGGTCCACCGGCTTGATATAAAGCACTTGGGCGGGCTCTTTCATGCCGGTCAATTCATAAGCGCGCACGAGTTCCTCGGGGTTTATTTCAAGAAACTCGGCATAGCTTTTGAGAAAACTTTTTACAAAAAGCGGGCTTGGCAATTTCTCGAACTTGTCTTCCTCCAACAACTGCAGTACCCGGGGGTGGATTTTAATCCGGGAATGAACCTCTTCCAACGAAATTGATTTCTTGTTTCTCGCTTCTTTTAAAGCACTGCCTATGGAGCTCATGTCGGCTGTTTCTCATCTGTTTGGTTAGGGCATTCAATCAATATTTCTCTCGGTTTGGCTCCGCGGTATGGGCCAACCACGCCGTCCTCTTCCATCATATCGATGAGCCTTGCCGCGCGGGTATACCCCAGCCCCAACCGCCGTTGGACCATCGAGACCGACGCTTGGCCCGTTTGAAGCACCACGCGTCTGGCCTCATCGTACACTTTGTCGCGTTTAAAACTGCCGAAGGGCTGTTTTTTGTCCTGAGACTGAATCAACGTATCCTGATACACCGCCTTGCGCTGGGATTTTATAAATTGTGTAATCTTTTCGATTTCCGTGTCCTGGACCCAGGCGCCCTGAGCGCGGGTGAGTTTAGATTTTCTGGGATCCATCATCAGGAGATCCCCGCGGCCTAAGAGTTTATCGGCGCCGTTTTCGTCAAGAATGGTCCGTGAGTCAACTTTCGACGCCACTTGGAACGCCAGGCGCGCGGGAAAATTGGCCTTGATGACACCGGTAATAACGTCGACGGACGGCCGTTGAGTCGCGAGAATCATGTGGATACCGACCGCCCGCGCCAACTGCGCCAAGCGCGTGATAGCCGCTTCCACTTCTTGCGCTGACGACGACATGAGATCCGCCAGCTCATCAATCACGATGACAATATAAGGCATCTTTTTGACAAGGATCGGCTCGTCTGCATTTTCGGCGTCGTGAACAAGCGTGTCACTTCGAATCTCTTTATTGCGAACCTTCTCGTTGAACGAGAGAATATTTTTTGCGCCCGCTTTTGCCAGCACTTTGTAACGCCTCTCCATTTCACTCACAAGCCACGCAAGCACCCCAGGCACCTTGCTCCTGTCCGTGACCACCGGACAAACCAGGTGCGGCAAGTCATTGTAAAAATGGAGTTCGACCATTTTAGGGTCAATGATTAAAAACTTTACGTCGTCAGGCGTGGCCTTGTACAAAATGCTGATGATCATGCTGTTAATGCAGACGCTTTTACCGGTGTTGGTCGCGCCGGCAATCAAAAGGTGCGGCATATCCGCCAAATCAGACACTAGCGGATTTCCTGCCGTGTCCTTGCCGATCACTATCGCTATCTTTGATTTCTCATTTTGAAATTCCGTTGACGCCAATACCTCTTTGATATAAACCGTGGCAATCGCATTACTAGGAATCTCAATGCCGACGCGGGATTTCCCCGGGATGGGAGCCACGATACGCACACTGACCGCGCGCATCGCCAGGGCAATGTCGTTATCCAATGAAGTGATCCTTTGAACTTTGACTCCGGCCGCCGGCTGAAGCTCATAGCGCGTGATGGTCGGGCCTTGCTCGACCTCCTCGACTTTGGCTTCAATTCCAAAATTCCTCAAGGTGTTTTCAAGTACACGCGAGCTTTCTTCCAGGCCCGCTTTAAGTTTTGATTGATCCACCCTAGGCGCCGTCAGCAACAAATCAATAGACGGCAGCTGATAGCTGCTTTCATCCGCTTCAGGCTCAACGATTTTTGATTTTTCGGGAGCTGACGGGGGCTTGGACGCCGCGGGCCCTGGAACGGATACTTTGATTTGCGGTTTCTCCTCGGTCCGGATCGCCTGCCTCGGCTTTTGGGCAATATTATCTTTGGGCTCGGCAAATTTCGCGTTTGTCAAAAACGAGGGCTTCGCAGATTTATCTAAAAAGAGCGTAAACGCGTTTCGTGCCCGTTTAAAAAGATCAACCGCCATCTGCAAAACCAAAAGCTCTGTGGCTAGAATAATAGACAATAAAAAAAGGGACAAAGCTACAAAAATACCCGCGTTTCCAAAAAGAGTGGAAAGAAAGCCCGCGACAAAAAAACCGATAAAACCGCCCGATTGAAAGCTGTTGATTTCGGTCGCGTGACTTATGAGGGAAAAAAGCGCGCAGGCTGAAGTAAAAAAAATAACCGTAACAAATAATTTAAGCCAAAGTTTCTGACTTTTTTTGCCGGCCAGCTTGAGAAGCGCCCACACCAAAAAAAGCGGCACGAGAAAATAGGCCGTCTTCCCGAAAAGAAACATGAGCGTCCAGGCCGCGTAAGCGCCGACGATGCCGACAAAATTATGGGTGGGGGCATTAGGAACAGAGACCTCAAAAGGAATATCCTCCGGCCGGTAGGAAAAAAGCGCCAGAAACGTCAGGCAGGAAACCACCAACCAAAAAAAAGCAAGCACCTCGCCGCGTTTTCTTTCTTCCACCGTCAGGCTCCTGTGTGGCCAAAACCACCCGTTGACCGTACGGTTTCGGCAAGCGTTTCAACTTCGATCACTTCGGCGTGTACCACTTCCTGAATCACCATCTGCGCCAGCCTCGAACCTCTTTTTATTGAGTAGGCTTCTTTTCCCAGGTTGGTCACGATCAAAGAAATGACACCGCGGTAATCGCTGTCAACGGTGCCCGGGGTGTTTACAAGAGTAATGCCGTGTTTTAACGCAAGGCCGCTTCGCGGACGAATCTGGGCCTCATAACCATGAGGGATCAACACAGAAATACCGGTGGAGATAAGTTTGATCTCCCCCGGCTCGATCACAACTTCACGAGGCACGGCCGCGCATAGATCCATGCCGGAGGCACCGTCCGACATATAGGCAGGCAGGGCTAAATCTTTAGTCTCAGAATTTCTTTTGATGAAAAGTTTTATTGTCTTCACCGCGTCTGGGTTCACTGCGTTTGGCAACCACCGGCGGGGCATCGGAATTGGATTGCTTCTTTGAGAGATTGATGCGACCCTGTGAATCTATTTCAATCACCTTCACTAAAATTTCGTCCCCAATCTTCACGACGTTTTCCACTTTGTCCACAAACGTGTCCGAAAGCTCGGAGACGTGTACCAGGCCTTCTTTGCCCGGCAAGATCTCGCAAAACGCGCCAAAATTCATGATACGTTTGACAACCGCTTTGTAGATCTTTCCCACTTCGGCGTCTTCCGTGATGCCGTTGATCATTTGAATCGCTTTTTCCGTGCTGACGTTTTCTGAGGACGCAATACGAACCGTGCCGTCATCCTCTACCTCGATAGACGCCCCGGACTCGGCGGTAATTTTGCGAATCATCTTGCCGCCGGGACCGATAATCTCGCGGATTTTATCCGGATCGATCTTAATGGTCGTGATGCGCGGTGCGTAAGAAGAAA
>PEWW01000152.1:5070-5627 GCA_002779345.1 Candidatus Omnitrophica bacterium CG07_land_8_20_14_0_80_50_8
GAAGAAATAACAGCCAGCATCTTCTTCAAAATAAAAAGCCGTCCCAGTCTAGCCTGTTCGAGAGCCTTGCGAAGGGTGCCGGTGTCGATCGAATCTTTAAGTTTGAGATCCAATTGAACCGCCGTCACGCCCTCCGCGGTGCCGGTCACCTTAAAATCCATATCGCCCAAATGATCCTCAACGCCCGCGATATCCGAAAGAATCGCGATACGGTCATTTTCTTTCACAAGACCCATCGCGATACCGCTCACGGGCGCTTTGATCGGCACTCCGGCGTCCATCAGCGCCAACGTCCCTGAACAAACGCTAGCCATACTGGAGGATCCGTTTGACTCTAAAATCTCCGACACCAAGCGGATCGTATAAGGAAAAGCTTCCTGAGTGGGAAGCACGGGTCTTAGACCCCGCTCCGCCAACGCGCCGTGGCCGATTTCACGCCGACCGGGACCGCGGTTAGGCTTGATCTCACCGACCGAAAACGCGGGAAAATTGTAATGCAGCATAAAATGTTTATAAACATTGCCTTCAATCGCGTCAATCATCTGCTCATCTCTGTC
>PEWW01000183.1:0-4147 GCA_002779345.1 Candidatus Omnitrophica bacterium CG07_land_8_20_14_0_80_50_8
TAACCGCACGCCGTTTTTCATACCCAGGTACCAAAGCCGGGGCCGTTCAATGCCCAAGAGGCCATTAGGCCCTCCCGTCCAACGATCAAGATTATTGAACGCTATCCTGACAATTTCGCCGAAGCCCAAGGTCGTGATCGCCAGATAATCTCCCCTGACACGAATCGACGGCAGACCGATCACAAAACCAAAAATCATGGCCACGAGACCGGCCGCGGGCAGGGCCGTCCAAAAAGGACACCCTGTGCGAAGATTCAATAACGCGTACGTGTAGGCGCCGATCGCGAAAAATGCCGCGTAACCCAAATTCAATAGACCCGTATAACCCACCACCACATTTAAACCCATCGCCAGCAGTACATAGATCCCCACATTAGTCATTAAATCGATATGGTAGGCGTTGGCGTCCAACACCGGGAACAATCCAAAAGGCAGAAGGATCACCACAACCTGCAAAAAAAATGGATGCTTTTTAAAAAGTCGTTTCATCAAACAAGCCTATTTCTCTTGGGCGGCCATTTATCCTGAAGAACCGCTAAACTTTATCCGAAAGATTCTCACCCATAATGCCCGAAGGTCTTAAAATCAGCACCACCCCTAAAATAATAAAAGCGAACACGTCCTTCCATTCCGAAGAAATGTAACCCGCGCCCAAACCCTCGAACACGCCCAGCAATAAACCGCCGACCATGGCGCCGGGGATACTGCCGATGCCTCCAAATACGGCCGCGGTGAACGCCTTGAGGCCCGCGAGATATCCGTCGTGAAAGTTGATACTTCCGTAATACATGCCGAACAATGCGCCGCCGATGGCCGCCAGAGCCGAGCCCGTCATGAATGTCACCTGGACGATGTGATTGACCGAAATGCCGACCAACTGCGCGCCTTCCGGATTCTCCGCCGACGCCCGCATCGCTTTGCCCAGTTTGGTGCTTTTTACAAACCAGGTGAGAAAAAACATGAGGCCGATCGAAACCACAAAAATGATCGCTTGCGCCAGTGAAAAAGAGATCCCTGCAAAGTTAAACTGAATGTTCGGAATAATTTCAGGCAGGCTTTGTTCTTTCGAACCGTAAATCAGCATCACTGCGTTTTGAAGAAAAAAAGAAACCCCGATGGACGTGATGAGTACCGCGAGTTTAGGAGAACCCCGTAACGGCCGGTAGGCCAATTTTTCTATCAAGGCGCCTAAGACAGACGCGCCTGCCATCGAAAAAACAAATAGTAAAATCAGGATCACCCAAAAGGGCGCGCTCGGCCAGATCGAAAACGATACGGCAATGACCGTGAACGCCAAATAGGCGCCGACCATGAAAACTTCTCCGTGCGCGAAGTTGATCAGCTGAATCACTCCGTAAACCATGGTATACCCCAGCGCGATCAGCGCGTACACCATCCCGATGGTCAGGCCGTTCAAAAGTTGTTGTAAAAAAAGTTGGAGAGCAGCGTTCATAGCTTACGGTTTCACTTCTTCGAGAAACTTAAATCGCCCCTTCTCAATTTTAAAAATTCCGACACTGCGGCCGACGGCGTCGCCTTTGGAATCAAAATTAATCTTCCCTAATATGCCCTGAAAATCTTTCGTGTGTTTGACTTCGCTTAAAACGGCTTCTCTGTCTTTTTTGCCGGCGCGGCGCAGCGCCTCGATCAACACGTTGGTCGCGTCATAAGCGTAAGCGGAAAAAGAACCGATCTCGCCATACCTGGCTTCATAGCGCGTCACAAAATCTTTAGCTGCCGGCAGCGAATGAGGATCCACACCCAGCATCGTGGCATAGGTGCCTTCGCAGTGTTCGGGGGTCGCCAGTTTGATCAATGTCACGTCATAAATACCGTCGCCCCCCATCCAAGGCGCGGTCAAACCAAGCTTTTTTGACTGCTTGATTAAGAGCGCGAGCTCCGGATAAACCCCTCCATAAAAAATAAGCTCAGGGTTCAGTGATTTTATTTTGGTCAAAAGAGGGGTAAAATCTTTTTCACCCTGGGTGATTCCGCTATGTTGGGCGACCGTTCCGCCTAGTAAACTGAATTTTTTCTCAAATTCGTCCGCGAGGCCTTTTCCATAAGTCGTCTGGTCATCAAGGATGGCAATTTTTTTTAACCCAAGTTTTGAAAAAACAAAAGCAGCAGCGGTGGGCGCCTGCACTTCGTCAGTAGCGCATACTCTAAAAAAAGTATCAAAGCCCTGACGGGAAATCTCCGGGTTTGTGGATCCGGGTGAAATCTGCACGATCCGGGCTTCATGGTAGATGGCCGCGGCCGCTTTGGTACAGCTGGAATTAAAATGTCCGATAACGCCGATGGCGTCCGGATTGGCGGCGAGTTTATTCGCCGCGAGCACCGCCTGCGTCGGATTGTGTTGGTCGTCAAGCGGTTCGAGCCTTATCCGCTTATCGCCAAACACAGGCCCCCGAGTATTGGCGTCTTCCACGGCCATCCAAGCGCCTTGAAATACGCCCAGGCCGATATAGGCCTGATCTCCGGTTAGCGGCGCCGCTAGCCCAATCACGAGTTCGTCGTCCTTGGCATAAGAAAAATCAGGAAAGACAAATAAAAAAATGACAAAAAAAAGCGCCCAGGCGCGCGGAAGATACCTTAGAAGTTTTTGCTCAAATCTCATAGGTTTAAGTTGTTTTGGATCTCTTGATATTTCGCAATACCACGTCAAGCACGGCCTCCAACTCTTCAAAAGCGCCCATCTTGGAGAAGAACCCCGCGATATTAAGCTCTTTCATCTGATGGATCATCGCGTCGTCAGCGCGCGCGGTGACCATTACGACCGGGATCGTCTGATTGAACTGGCGAATTTTCGTGAGAACCTCGATACCATTCATGCCCGGCATTTTAAAATCCACGAAAATAATGTCGGCCGGATTTTTTCTGACCGCCTCGACCCCCCGTTTGCCGTCCGTGCAGGTGGAGACCTCATAACCTTTCGATCTCATCCAAAAAGACATGGTTTCCAAAAAATCAGGCTGGTCGTCAATAAAAAGCACCTTCAGCGGTTGCGCCATAAAATGTTAGCCTCAGTTAATATTTCGGGTTTGCTTAAGCGGCAAAGTAAACGTAAACATCGAGCCCTTTTTTAATTCACTCTGAACCATGATTTCGCCCCCGTGCCTTTCCACAATTTCCTTCGCGATTGACAGCCCAAGACCCGTACCGCTAATACCCTGTTGATCGCCGAACTGCTCGAATCTCTGAAACAGTTTTGGGATATTTTCCGGCGCGATCCCGGTGCCGGTATCCGAGACGCTCACGACGACTTTCGTACCGTCCGGGTGCCAGGCGCTGGTGACCGTGATCTTACCATTTTGAGGAGTAAATTTTATAGCATTTCCAATCAGGTTATTCAAAACCTGCGTGATCTTACCCGGATCCAGGGGAATTTCAGGAAAATTCCTATCTAAATTTTTTATGATCTTAATATCCTTGGATTTCGCCCAGGTGTCAAGCGCGTAACAGGTATCGTTGATGATCTTGTCCAGCCTCGAGGGCGCGATCTTAATACGCATTTTACCCGAATCAATTTTTGCGACGTCCAAAAGATCCTCCACGAGGCGGCCTAGATGCGTAAGATTTCTTGAAACAATATTCAGAAAATTGGTCTGCGTCTCATTCAGAGAACCTGCCGACGGCCCGCTTTGGCCGAGCAAAATCGTCATGGCCTTTTGCATCGCAACCACCGGAGTGCGAAGTTCATGGGTAAGGTTAGAAATAAATTTGTTTTTAATATCGTCTAATTCCCTTTGCTTGGTCACGTCAGTCAGGATATTGACCATGCCGACCGTCCGTCCATTTTCATTTTGGATCACGGCGCTTGAAGCGCGCAGGATCCTTTTTACATTTTCGTCTTTGCTCTTAAATTCAATGACCCGTTCGCCCTGATCTTTTGATTCGTGCGACAACGAAATCATCAGCTCGTCGCGCATGTCATCTAAAATAGGCCGGCCAAGCTTCGCCTCCTTTTGAACGCCCAGAATCTTTTCCGCGGAAGGGTTCATTAATAAAACCTCGCCCTTTTGGTTAACGACCACCAGCCCTTCGGCGATATTTTTTACGATAGCGTCCGTCGTCTTCTTTTCTTCATCCACTTTTTTATACGACCGATCAGCCGCTTCATATTTTTGTTTCACATCGTTATATT
>PEWW01000183.1:4229-9207 GCA_002779345.1 Candidatus Omnitrophica bacterium CG07_land_8_20_14_0_80_50_8
GGAATTAGATATTTTCGAAGGCGGAGGCGGCATTTTTTTATTACTCAAAATATCGATTTCTACTTCTTTTTTAAAATGAGCCGCACGATAAAGGCCAAAGGCAGTGACAACGGCGATCACTATGGCGCCCATAACAACATAGGGTAAAGTTTGATTTTCACCTTCGAAAGAAGCCGCAAAAGAGACGGAGGGGGCAAGACAGATAAGATAAAAACTGAAAACTATAGAGCGGTTGATGAGGCACATACGGGATATCTTATCGTATTTGATATTCTTTGTATACTCTTTGGGGCCGCGGGCGAGGTGACAAAACACGGGGACAAAAGGACTCTTGTCGAAAAACAAGAGCCCTTTTAAAAACGTTTGCCTAAATTTTCGATTAATATTGAATCAATCCGTTGTCGCGGCTGAGGTAACTGCGCTTGCAGCGGTGGCAGAGGCGGAGGAGGAGACGCCGCCGTTGAGGTGCGCTTCCAAAGCTGACCACGTCTTGGGTCCGACTTTTCCGTCCGCTTTGAGACCTTTGCTCTCTTGGAATGCTTCAATCGCCCGCTTGGAACCAGGCCCGATTTTTCCGTCAATTTTACCGGTGTAAAAACCCGCGTTCTTAAGCGCCGTTTGTATCTGCTGATCATGAGTTAACGTATCCGTAACGGTGGGGACCCTGGCAGGACCCGGAGCAGGAATTCCCTGAGTCACCGGCGATGTTTCAATCGGCAGTACTTCGATACCTGCTTGTTGGTTAGAATTGGCGTTGTTATTCGCCTGAGGAAGTTGAGCTAAATCTTCAGTGGTTGCCGTTTCAAAGCCGGATCCTTGCACGTTCGCTTGATCGGCGGGCTTTTTTGCACAACCTGCCGCCACCAGCGTCAAACCCAATAACGCGAACAAACCCAATTTGCATCGATTCATTATTTTCCCTTCCTTTGATTAGTTGATTGATTCTGGAAACCAAACCGTTGCGGGGATTTTTCTGATTCCCTCGTTCATGAATCGTACCTGAAGTGTCAGCCGCCTTCGAAATTTCAATGGAAATATACTCTAATTTCGCACGAGTATACACTCGGTATTTAGGATTGTCAACAAGGCCTTCACCGATGAGTCCATCCGCTCCTATCCTCAAAGCAACTCTACCAAAAACAAAACCTTACGCAAGGATTTTACTTGCATAAGGTCATGTTTTAGCAGCCCCTCCGACCGCGGGAGTTCAGTAGCTCGAAGGTTCCGGTGATGCCGGAAGTGACGGTGCCCCCTCAACGGACATGCTTGAAGAATTTTCATTCAGGCGTTTAATTCTCTTTTTTTCCTTTTTTTTCTTTTTCGCTTCTTCGATTCTTCTTTTATTCTGTTTGAAATTCTGCCTCATCTAGCGCCGCTACTCTTTCGTTTAGAAAAACAGTCTTTGCAATAAACCGGCCTGTCTTCGCGAGGCTTAAAAGGAACTTCACACTCCTTTTTGCATTCTGCGCAAATCGCTTTGAACATTTCTTTCGGTCCGCCAAACCCACCACCTTGATAGCCCATTTGATCTCCTTTATATGCTCCCCTTGACGTCCTTCATAGGCGAGAACACTCTCATCCTACGATTTTTCGCAACTTTTCCCCTGAGTTTCCTCAGAGATCTTGTTTAAATGAATGTGGCAAAACACCTCATGATTGTAAATACTCAATACTCTCCGACAGTTTGAATACTTGCACCTACGGCCTTTATGGGCTACGGAAATCTTTTTCGTTGACATTAGGATCGCGCTCCTAATCCCCGAAACCCCAACCGTCGACCATGTCTAAAACCCAGAGCGTACCCCCTTCGAGCATTGATTTTGCGCATCATCAGAGGATTATACGCTATTTCAAACTATTTGTATATCAGTTAAATTTTATCTCACCCTTGCCCTTGTCCCACGACCTCTTGCTCCTTGATTACCTCTATTAGGACTGGCTCCCGGGCCGCCTTGAGGGCCGGGACGATTTTCCCAATTGGTTCCGGGACCGCCGGCTGGGCCCGGAGGATTGTTGTCGCGGTCACGATTTCCATGTTTCTCTTTGTATTGAGCGCGTTCCACTTGATCCACTTTCCCGTCATTATTCACATCCATTCGATCCGTTCGCGCTTCTTTTTTATCAGATGCCAATTCGTGACGCGCCGCCTTTAATGACTGTTCGTCCTCCTGCTTTTGCTGAACATTTTCCTGATGCATCGTCTGAAGTTGCGCCTTTAACGATTCTGCCGTTTGAGTGTCCCCCGACTGCATGGCCTGCTTGATCTGACTTTGCAAAGCCTTTTCTTCCTGCCTAGAGGCATCCCTATTCGTTTTTATCTGGTCTTTTTCTGTCTTGAGAGCGTCTTTATCCGAAGAAATTTCCTGTTTCCAATCAGTAGCAGACGCCGCAGAGGTACTTTCTGAAACCGCTTCCTCCGCACACAGACTAGCCGCGGGAAAACCTCCCGCCAGCATCGAGGCAACTGCCACAAACCAAAACACGTTTCGTTTTATTTTAATCATTTCCACATTCACTGCTGTTTTCATATCCCCATCCTCCTTGATCACGACCTAAATAAAATCGAGAAAAAGACCGACCCTTCAATTTTGATACACGAGGGATAGCGTATCAAGAACCAAATGGGGTGTCAATATTTAAGGACTGCCGTCGTTACGACAGGCGGGGATATTTTTATTGTTTTTAGCTATTCACTGCAACATAATGCAAGGGATGCAAGGTAAGTTAAGGAATATAACCTCGCCGGAGCAAAATCCTACAGAAATAGTCAAACAGTTAGAGCTTTACCGCTTGGAACATAGGGTCACCCGAGAGAAGTTGGCCAATGAGATCGGTGTCAATTTCTCCACCGTAAGCCGATGGCTCAATGGCAAGACTACGCCGAATAAGATTCAGCAATATCACATAGAAAAGTTTTTAGGCCGGAAGAATGTCCGTGAAAAAATAAAGAAATCTTAATCTAAGGAGAAAAAGCAGATACTGTTTGAATCATACATGTCTAAATTAACTTGTCTTATCAAATTTAAATTCTATTCAGTCGTCAGAGATTCTTCATCTTTGGTGCGATACATGGTCGAACACCGCTGAAGAATGACCAGATACAATACAAAGAGTGCCATCATCGCGGACGTCTTAAAAATGGGACTGCAGTACAGCAAAATCGCAAATGAGAGAATTCCTATAAACGAAACCTTCCCCATGATCCGGCACCAAAGCGAAGGGTTTGTTAAGCATGTATTCAAGCCATTAAAAACAAGGATGAGGATTGGGACGAAAAAAAGCAGACAGCCTACAATGCCCGTCTCTGCCAAGAGCTTCAGGTAATCATTAGGGCCAACTGAGACATTACCAACGCAAGTCTTCACCCCGGCCCCAAAAATAGGATGGGTCAAGAAAGCGGAAAAACACACGCGGTTATTTTCCCGATGTTGAAGAGTGTTTGTCGAAACAAACGCGTTAAACTGCTCATAGATCGCCGGGTTGGCCATGAAAAGAAAAAAGATGGATAGGCCGGAGAAAATTGCGACTAAACCAAAGAACAAGAGCTGGTGTTTCAACCTGGAAAATAGTCCCGTCCCGAGACACAACGCAACAATCAGCAGCTCAACGATAAAAGCCGCGTACGCTTTCACTTGGATGAAAAAAATCGCCGCTCCCAGTAAAAGCGTTATAAAAAATATGAACTCGAAGGAATGAGCCCTGTAGCGCTTCCCGGACTGGTCACGCTTAAACCAATAAATCAAATAGCCTGCAAATAGAGAGCTGGCCATTGCTACAAATATCCAAAAAGTCTTATCATATAAGAAAATACCTTGGCTATAGCCGGCCAAACTTCCTTTCACTTTATAGGGCGCATACCAGCGTTGATACTCCTCGACGAGATTCAAGCGCCAATAAGTGCCCATCAGCGCAAGTGCGACGATTTCAACCCCGATCAGGAATGTCACCATGCCGATTTCTTTTTTTCCTGAAAAAAAATCCAGACAAACCAAAAAAAACAGCGGACAAAAAAGAAGCTCGGAAACCTGCCAGTAATCTCCCCCCACAAAAGTAATACGTGCTACAAAATAAAGAACAAACGCAAAAAACAGGATCAGGGGGATCCGAATTAAGCGCTGATCGCCCGGATCCACAAAACCTTTTTTGAGGACATACAGCCTGGCAAGACTTAAGAATAGAAAAAAAATGACAAAAAACCGGACAATGTAAACGGAAGGGGGCGTCGAACCCTCCGTGTAAGGGGCCGGCAAGAAAATAAGAAAAATTAGGACGGTGTTTCTTAAAAAATCAAGCATGTCTATCCGGTTTTTTTTTATCACGTCTTGAATAGTCCTTTCAGTTTTTTTATCTTCTCTTCAAGGTTATCTCCGTTTATTTTGGTGCCCTGTTCGCTTATTTTTTGAAGGGCGTTCTCTAAAATATTCCCCACATTTCCAATCATAGTTTTCTTGAGCGACCGCTCGATACTTTTGCGAATAATGTCCCGGGCTTTCATGCTACGGTCAGCGATATTCCATCGGGCGTCTATCTGTAATTTTAAGCGGCCCGAGCGGTCTCTTAAGAATGAGAGGAGTTCGTCGACATGAAGTCCGAAAATCTGATTCTCCGATTCATAGGCGCGAAAAACTAACTGCGAGATTTCAAGGTCCGCGTTCAATCTTAGGTCGTTGCGCTCTATCAGCAGGCTGATCCTGGAATCCAAATAAGCGCTCCCGATGGCAGCCTGTGTGACCTGGCGGTAATAAGGCTCAAAATAAGGCAGGGAGATACCCTGGGCGATGATATTCGCGTCGGTGTCCATAGTCTTGAACTGCGTTCGGCCGGAGATCTTGACCTCCGCCGTGCGCGGGTCATGACCCTGGGGCAACCGAGCGCTTATTTTGTAAAAAGTTTTATCGTCCGAAAATGGCAGTGCAATATTGTCGATCGTGGCGTCGATCTCATTAAGCGCAATCACAAAGCCGCCTTCCTGGACGTC
>PEWW01000183.1:9262-9482 GCA_002779345.1 Candidatus Omnitrophica bacterium CG07_land_8_20_14_0_80_50_8
AAACATCCATTGAAAGAACGCGCCCTTCTCCTATCTTACTTCTTGCAATATCAATCTCCCCGTTGCTGAAATAAATCGCGGCCGCTTTGAAAAGACGCTCAGCCTCTTCCTCTTTTATCTGGGCATACAGGTCAATCGCACGCTGATTCTTCGGATATTGCCCTAAAATTTCATACACCAGCCGAAGCGCGACGGGGCCGTTACCTTTCTGATATTCGCC
>PEWW01000072.1 GCA_002779345.1 Candidatus Omnitrophica bacterium CG07_land_8_20_14_0_80_50_8
ATCAAAGATCTCTACGAAAAAAAGTGCGATAAAAATATTTGGCTCGTCTTCGGCAACCGCTATGAAACAGATATCCTTTATGGCGAGGAGTGGCAGGAGCTGGTAAAAAAACACGCTAATTTTCATTTCATTCCGACGATCAGCCGCGGCGCCACCTGGACCGGCGAGAAAGCCTATGTCCAGGAGATCGTCAAAAGAGAATTCGCGGTCAAAACATCAGGTTATGATTTTTACGGCTGCGGATTAGTCTCCATGTGCCAGCAACTGAAGGCGGCCCTCATGGAGATGAACATCCCCAAAGAGTTGATTCACTTCGAACAGTTCACCTAGCACTAGGCTGCTTGGCAAACGACCCGAATTGCTTCTCCGAACCCTTCCGCATGGCTTTATCGTAAACGATGGGAACCCTCGTCTAAATGCGCAAACCCCAGAATACTATTTTACGCATTTAGACGTCTCTCAACTCGTTTACGATAAAGCCATAGCAGCTCCAGGGAATCCGTCGAAGCAATTCGTGCAGTTTGCCTCTACTTCCGGTATAATTTGAGGAATCATGAAATCACATCGTGAAACATTGACCATTCATACCAAAACGAAGCGCGAATACCTCAACATCACTCCTCAGGTCGAGGCGGCTGTTCGGAAATCAGGAATTAAGGAAGGTCTTGTGCTTGTGAACCCCATGCACATTACGGCGAGCTGCTATATCAATGATGATGAGCGCGGATTGATCCAGGATTTTGACGACTTCTTGGAAAAAACAGCTCCCTATGACGTAAAAAAATACCGTCATCACCAGACCGGAGAAGACAACGGAGACGCGCATCTTAAAAGACAGCTGTTTGGACGCGAAGTGGTAGCGGCCATCACGGCGGGTAAGCTCGACTTCGGGCCTTGGGAACAGATTTTTTACGCGGAATTCGACGGACAGCGTGACAAAAGAGTTTTGATTAAAATAATCGGGGAATAATTAAGACAAAAGCCCGCGATGTCTGTAGTCGTCGAACAGTTTCTTAAAATCCGTATTTGCCGACTTAGCCACTTGATCGCAAATGAACACCAGCATCGAAAGCTGCCAGATCTCTTCGCTGCCGGTAACAAGGCCGGCGGTCACGTTTTCTTCGCGCTGAAGCCGATTGCCGTAATGCTCCAACGCCTTCGGAAGGCGCCCCTCAAAAACATCCAAAGCGTCGGTTTTGTTATTGTACTTCATGGAAGGCAACGATACTCCGCGGACCAGGAAAAAACTTTTCAGAATATCTTCGTTCATCCCGAGGCCTTCCTCAAACTCAAAACCCTCGAATTGAGGCATGTTGTGCGGCAGAACGATCGAGGGTTTCTCAACCGTGATCTCACCCTTGCGAACCACGGTGTCTCCGGGATTTACGAGCGATTCTGAAAGAAAAATATAGGGCAAAAGCGTCGTCTCAAACGTTTGCAAGGGCTGAACGCGAGGCCTGATAATTTCCGTTGTTTTAAGCGCTTTTTCCCAAGCGTCCTGAATATTCACGACTTAAGCCATCCTCCAAATTTCAGCTATGTTAACATGACCGGATAATTTTTTAAAGACCAAATCGTCAACTACTGCCGCTTGAGTCTAATTTCCTCAACAGCTCAAACCCGTAAAGACCCGTCGCGTGGCCGTCGCTAAAGATAATATGGAGCGCATAGCGGCCCACCGGTTGTATCGCAACGGCGCGCAAGCCGTCAGCGATGCCCAGCGGATCGGTCTTTTTGGCGCCGGTCAACTCATCCACGCATGCGGCGCACGGACAAACCATGCGAAGCGCCTTTGGAGTGAAACTGCTTTTTTTGCCGTCGTTCCATTCAATCTGGATCTGGGGCTGGTTGACCGGTCCTATCTTCACGGGAACATTTCTGCAGCCGCCTTGCGTATTACGGATATTCACCAAAGAGACAAGGCGTTCGGCAATTTGAATGAATGCCTTGGCAGCCAAATGCTCAGGGTTTCCGTGAACGATCGGCTCTCCCGCGTCCGAGGTCAAGCGAATCGAGGTGTCGAGTGAAATGCCGCCTAGGTATGGGATCTCCAAGGTCTCGGCGGCCTTTTTAGCGCCGCCTGAGCCAAAGATTTCTTCCGTAGAGCCGCAATGGCTGCAGACGAAATGACTCATATTTTCGATAACGCCCAAAATGGGGGTGTTCAACTTGTCAAACATCACGATCGCCTTTTGAGCCACATGCCATGCCACGTCCTGCGGCGTCGAAACAATCACCGCGCCGGTCAACGGAATCGTCTGGCATAAACTCAGCGGGACGTCCCCCGTCCCCGGCGGAAGGTCGATCATGAGATAATCCAACTCTCCCCAGTCCACAAGCTCCAAAAAATCACTCACCATTTTATGCAACATCGGGCCGCGCCAGATAACCGCTTCGTTGACCGGTACAAAAAAACCCATCGAAATAACTTTTAATCCGTATCGTATCACCGGGAGTATGCGGCGGTTCGCTTGAACCGGTTTTTCCGAAATTCCCAAAATCGTCGGAATGCTCGGGCCGTAGACATCGGCATCCATCAAACCCACCCGCGCGCCCGACCGAACCAACGCCAGAGCGATATTAGCGCTTACCGTCGACTTGCCGACCCCGCCTTTCCCGCTGGCAATGGGGATAATATTTTTTACGTTCGGCAGTGAACGGTTCTTATTTGCTTCCAGAACACTTCCTGCTGGTAAATTCATGCATTCCTCCACGGCCGTCATCCCCGGTTGGGGATCAACCCACTTGGGACTAAGAAACCGTTATCTTTGCCAGACTAATGGAACCCTTAATGATATTAGAGTCCTTATCTTTAGCAGTTAAATGAATTTTTTCCGCATAAATAAGGTCCTCGGCATCATTGAGGTGATACAAAAACTGCATCAAGGCCTCCGGGGTACCCTCCATATTAGCGTCAATCTTGTACTCGTTGTAGAAGGAGTACTTTCTTGAAGATTGGGGCCTAAGGTCGCTGACATACAATCCGTTCTGGCGCGCCAAACTCTCGATGGCGGATAAGCTTTGCGCGGTTTCTTCTTCGTCGGAGCCTGCCTTTCTTAAAAATTTTTTATGATTTTTGAAATTGTTTGAGACCCTGTCCTTTTCATTAAGATTTCTGAGCGCCATGATCAATTTCAACTCGCTGGTTCTGACTTCATTTCGTAAAACGTCGATTTTTTCACCGATCGGATGAACCATCAACCTATCGCCAAACGCCGCCAGGACCGCTATAGCGGCAAAGACAAGCCCCATTTTCTCTTTTCTGGAAATTTTAGACCATTGGATCATAGCATCTCACTTGATCAATCCCTGTATTTCAAAATCCGCGAATTCATTTTGATTTTCTTTTTTCTTAGACGTGTAAGAGTTTTTCACATGAGTAAAACAACTTGATTTCTCAAGCGCCGATACAAATTTAAAGACGTCCGACATGGACTGGGCACGGCCTTTGAGCAAAATTTGTTTTCTTCTTTCAATGTCCACCTCGGTGAGATAAACTCCGTTGGGAATAAGTCTATATAACTCATCCACGCTCTGGATCATATTTCCGCGGGCGGTTTGCCGCTCACGCGCTAATTTAGAAACCAGCCTCATTTTCTCCACGGTCTGAACATCATTCTGAATGCTGTTAAGCTTCTGCCGAAGCTCCCGAATATAGGCCCCTTGCTGATAAAAATAAACAAGCCCCGCCAAACAAAATAGGCCGATCACAGCGATCGATAAAATACCCGTCAATGTGAGCTGATTGCGTTTAATTTCCATAAATCTTTCGATCTTGTTTTCGGCCGGCAGAAAATTGCACGCGTTTTCACCGTTCTTTCGATAAATGATCCCAAAAAGCGGCGTCAGGGATAGATAACGGAACCGCTGATCCTGACTAAAAGGCCTTAAGTCCTTTCCCAGGTAATCCTCGGGCGTTGAAACAGTATCACAGGAGACACCCAGAGGCCCCGTCAATACAGGGCCCAGCCCCGCGACACTTTTTGAAGACCCTGTGAGGTAAACTCGCCCGATCCTCGCGCCCTTGGACTCCTCGTGATAGAGGTCCATCGCCCGCCTAAGTTCTTCGGCGAACTTATCTCGGCAGCTGTCCCATTCGTCAATGAGATGGTTAGAACCTATCAGCAGGTTTTTCGTATAGACCAACTGCTTGTTTTCAATGACCAAAAAATCGGTGTAATTCGAGTCAATATCAACCACGGCAATACAACGCTTTTTTTCCAGAAATTCCTCGGACATGCAAAAACCGGTAAACCAATCGTAAACACCTTCCGTGCTGAGTTCCACGCGGTCGACGGGGATCCCGGCTTTTTCAAGCGTTTCGAGACGTTCTTTGACCAAACTCCGTCGCGCGATCGTCAAAAGTACGCGGGTGTAGCCTTCTTTCACGCGGCCGATCAGCCGGGAAGAGAAGACGATCTCTTCCTTGGAATACGGCGTTTGTTTCCCCACCTGAAGTTGAATGATCTCATCTATTTCGGCGGGATTCTCGGAGGGCAGTTCAAGAATTCGCAAGGTCGCCAATTGGCGCGGTAAAGACATGACAACGGTGCCGTGCCTAGACAAGCCAAACTCTTTGGAAACGCGGGATAACATATTCTCAACGGGTTCTTTGATCTGCGAAAGCTTGCTAAAAAAAATTTTAGAAATAGTGCGGCGGCGGGCGACGGTATCCGCACGCAGAAATTTTATCCAATCGTTGCCGATCTCGACCACAGTCATCGAATGATCAAGCCAGGGCATCAGGTTTCTAAGATTCAATTTCAATTGGTTCGTCTCCGTTACTCTTGGCGCCAAAACCATATGGTTTGATCGCGGCTGATCACAAAATCAACTCTTGTCAGACCTGCGGCGCCGCGGGCGATCCCTTGACATACACCCGAAAAGTTGTCCGAATGAGTGCCGAGCCAATTGCTGGTCAGGACCCTCTGAAGTTGAGTAACCCCGTCTTGATCGATCACCCTGTCCAGAGTCAAAACTTCAGGGATTTGATCGGCCTGATCAAAGGTCCGGTCATCGTCGGTCCCTTCTTTTCGGTCGTCCCCATTCCTGTATTTGATGATCCGCTCAGCCAGATCCTCCGTTAATCCCAAACTCGTGAGCACCACCGTTCCGGCCGTGTTAATATTGACCGTCCCTTTCCCGTAAACCGTCAGGTAATTTTTTACGCGTTCGTAAATATCAGGCGACACCCCCTTGACCAAAAGCAATTCATCGAGCATTTGAAAATCTTTATTTTTTGCCTTATAAGGGTGCTCCAGGCTTTTATAATAATCACTTTCCGCTCCATTTTCCATCGGATAATCATTGGGGTCCCTCCAATCCATAATGGATTCGGCTATTGCTTCCGCCTGCTCAGAAGATACCCGCGCGCCCATTTCAA
>PEWW01000025.1 GCA_002779345.1 Candidatus Omnitrophica bacterium CG07_land_8_20_14_0_80_50_8
ACCCAGGGCTGTGAATTTTTAAAATCCGAACATTTACGCGCCACAACGCTTTATGTTACACTTGAGCCCTGTCCGATGTGCGTAGGCGCCATGATCTTGGCGAGGATCGAGCGTCTGGTTTTTGGCGCTCGAGAGTCCAAAACCGGCGCTTGTGGCTCCAAAATCCATCTCTTGGCGGACGCAAAATGGAACCATCAGTTCAAAATCGAGGAAGGGGTTCTCGAGTTCGAATCCGCCGCGTTATTGCAAGAATTTTTTAAGAAAAAAAGAAGATAGGGGATTTTTCCCGGCAGATTTGACCGCGGCCAAATCTAAGCGCCGGGATTTCCGCCAAACGATTTGGCGGATATGTCCACAAAGCCTTGTTTGAGACGGATCTGCCGGGCTTTGTGGCGGAAATTCGTCCCTAAACTTACGCTTCCTTTGATCGCGTAAGTTTGGGACTCATTAAAGGAGAGGTGCGTGAGCGGTTGAAACGGCACGCCTGGAAAGCGTGTAACCCGCAAGGGTTCCAGGGTTCGAATCCCTGCCTCTCCGCCAAGTTGAATGAAGCGAATAATAGGACATATACCGGCGTTGCTGATGATGTTGAGAAGCGTTTATGATAAAGATCGTAAAGGGGTCGAGTCTCTTCTTGACTACATGTCGGTCGATCCCCCCTAAGCCCTCAGAAGATAAAATGCTCGGGAAACCGGGTGATGCACTTTGAGAAAATCATTCAAAAGTTGAATGTCGAGGACTGACACTTACACCTACATGCAGGGAACAATCAGGAACACTCGGGAAATCTTCCAGCTCTTAGAAATGAAAAGGATTCTTTGGCGATCCGGCTACGGTTAGAGGGCAAAACCTATCAGAAAGTCTCGGAAGCTACTGGAGTACCGATCAAGACGCTTCAGAATAGCTTCGCCAAGGGTGGTCGGCTATGCAAAGCTTTCAACGCCTGTTTTACTCAGTCTCGGGATGATGCTGAGGAAGTGACCGAAAATGTGCTTATGAAGGCTCGGAAAGAGGCAGGTGCGGCCATTGAGCGGTTGATTACGTTAAGTCAGAGCGCCGAAAATGAGGCGGTTTTCTACAAGGCTAATGAGTTTTTACTGCACCTTGCCGGTGTATCGGCTGGATCAGCAATGAGAGATACGCTTAAAAAAATGACTTATGAAAAAGCAAAAGAAATGATGACAGATTTATTCAAGGAGATTTTTGGAAAACCTCCGTATGAAGAACGAGATATTTTTATTGTCATGGCCAACGCCTCGCCATCTGACGCCGCCAAGAAAGAAGGCCGGACTATTACGATTGAACGAGATGGAAAAGCTCCTAACCCCTAAGCAACTCTGCGAGCTTTTGCAGGTAGGCCAAAGCACGGTTTATCTTTGGACACACACGGAATTTCTGCCGTTTTATAAACTTGGCAAATCGGTGCGGTTTGAGGAAAACGAAATTTGGGAGTGGGTGAGGCAGAGAAAGCGAAAATCATCTGGCAGGGCAACGATGAAGTATGATATAAATGCTCTGTTGGGGTAGTGGTCAAGATAGAAAATATTTAGATTCTCCTGATAAAAATGAGATAAATTCATGCTTGCAAGCAAAATTCGTTTAATGTATACTTCGAGTACTTGCTCCCCGTTGGACCAGCCGAAAGGCCTCTGGCGGGGTTCTTTTTTCATATGCGAAAAGAACGTCTCGTAACATTCATTGATGGACAAAATCTTTACAGAACATGTAAAGAAGCCTTTGGCTATCACTATCCTAATTACGATGTGAATAAATTAAGCCAAAAGATTGCCAAGGAAAATGGATGGAGTCTAAGCAGGATCAATTTTTATACGGGTATCCCGGATAGCGCGGAAGATACTTTTTGGCATGGGTTCTGGAGTAAAAAATTGGCCGTCATGGGTACGAGAGGCGTACATACATTTCGAAGAACGGTTCGCTATCAAGACGAAAAGGTTAAATTAAAAGATGGTAGCGTTGAAATAATCCGTGTAGGGCATGAAAAAGGGATTGATGTTAGGCTAGCCCTTGACGTTGTTAGGCTTGCTTTAGAAAACGCTTACGATGTTGCAGTGATTTTTAGTCAAGATCAAGATCTATCAGAAGTCGTAGATGACATAAATATCATTTCGAAAAAAAATAATAGATTGATAAGGATTTTCAGCGCCTATCCCGTAAGCCCTATATACAGAAATCAAAGAGGTATAGACAAAGCTAGGTGGATCAAAATGGATAAAGCATTTTACGATGCTTGCATAGACCCTATAGATTACAGACCAAAAGATACATTTAATCCGTTATTTACCGATTTAAAATAGTTAAGATTTTGTGACCAAATTGTGACCAAACAAGTTCAAAATGTATCATGAATATCGCGGCTATCGAAACCATCGAAAACTTTTTCGGATGGATTTTTCAGAGGGAAAGCCGTAAGATCATAAGCTTCGCAGAGATGCGAGAAAATTTGTTGAATGACTCCCTGCCTCTCCGTAAGTTTTAGATTCGAACGTCGGCTTACAAGCGGGGCGTCGGGGTTTCCGCCAAAAATCGTGGCGGACCGCAGGCACGGCGCCCTCGCGTGCCCCGCGTGCCGACCTGCCGAGCCGATTAGCCAGTCCTTCAGCGAGTTTTAAATCTCTTCTATCTTCAAGAGATACAATCACTCCCATCGATTCTTTCGAGAGAATAATTTTTTCAATGGTTCTTTTTGTGACAAGCTGTTTCTCAAGCTGGGATCCTTTTTTAAAGTCAGAAGCGTACCTCTGAAGCACATGTATTATTTTTTGAGAGTAGATTTTCTCGGACTCAGGCGAAAGTTCGAATCCTCGCGACACGGGTGATATCCTTAGGGTTTTGAAGACTAAACTCTCAATATAGTTTTCATCTTTTGAAATCCTCTCAAGATTTTCAAAGATAAACGATTCTAGTTTCTCGGCATTGACCTCTTTAAGAGAGCACGCCTCTCGCCCTTCTTTCACGACCTTGATGCATTTGTAATAGTAATATCGTCTTTTCTTTTTGTTGGTGAAGGTGTTGGTCATCGCAGAGCCGCACACGCCACACTTCACGAGGCGCGACAACAAATATTCTTTGTAGACTCTCTTTTTTCTGAGCCTCTCCTTGGTTAACGCTTGAGCCTCCAGGAATAAATCCTCGGAAATAATCGGCTCATGGGTTCCCTGCATGACTTTTTCATGCCATATAATTTTTCCTAGATAAACGGGACTTCTTAGGATTCTATTAATAACGCCTTTAGTGCGGGGCGTTCAAGATCCCCTCCGGAATAGCCGGGGTCGGAGTATTCCTTGAAAAATTCTAAGTCTTCCCGGCTTTTGATGTATGACATAATCCTGTCTCTCTGGGCCTCGCAGGAATTGTACTCAACCTCGGCTTGCATCGACGTGGACACCCTAGAATAAATCGCGCATCGTTTCATTTTATTTTTTCTCCCTTTTAAAAGCGTTTGAATTCAAAACAAATACTTTGATTGTTCAAGACCAACTCCAATTTCAAAATCCCCATTCCCCATACAAACAAAAAACCCTTTAATCATATTTCACATGAAAGCCGATCTGTTTTTTCGGCTTTGGGTCTTTAGGCTCTAATATTTCCCGAATCGCATCAAACACAACACTGAACTGGTGATCGTGTTTTTAATATTTTCTTTCAAGTTCTTCAATTTTATGCCGCAGCATTTCGTTGTTGGCTAGCATTTCTCTGATTTTATTGAAGGTCCTCATAATTTGCATGTTTACACGGATGGCCGTTTTGCTACTCAAGACGCTCGAAAGCATGGAAATCCCAAGGGCCGTGAAGGCAAAAGGCCTTTTTCTTAGACCCATCTTGATCTTTTGGGAATTGGAAGTCACGATCTGTGACTTCCAATTTTTGGTCTCTCCTTTAGTGAGTTGAAACATAAAGTCTTCTGGGAAGCGCTCGGGATTTCTTTTAACTGCTTGGTTCAACGCCTTGGTCAAAACGCCGTAAAGCTCCGCGAGGTCCCGATCAAGCATTACTTTTTTTCCACGGATAAAATAGATTTTATTTGCGATAAGTTCTTGGGGAACAAACGGTGAAACGGTGATATTTTTAGACATAGCTCAAGCTCCTATTAAAGTGACGAAATTAAATATACGCGATCGATATTTCTTTCGTTCAGATGAGCTGAACTACTTCGGGTAAGGGATGCGGTAGGTTCGTGACCCGAGGATAGGATTTATTCGATGAGCGTATTATCCTCTTTTTTGAGAGTGCTTGTAAAGAAAAATGACTAAAGAAGAGTGATTGGGACTGGCTAATCGGCTCGGCAGGTCGGCACGTGGGACACGCGAGGGCGCCGTGCCTGCGGTCCGCCGCGATCCTAGCGGCGGTGCGGCGGCCTGTCCTCTACGGAGCAAACAAAGCGCCGAGAGGCGTGCCGCGACAAGGGCGTCGCGGCCAAGCCGCAAAGACGAGGCGACGGCCCAGTCGCCGGTAGAGCGGAGCTGAGCGCCAACGCGAGGCGGAGCGTGTATTCACATTTCGGCTTGAGGAGTTCGAGAGGCCAAAAGGTTTCGGGCATTCGTAAGATTCATTATTTGGGGAGGTTATATAAACATTCAGATTTGGGATTCGAGTGAGAGAGTTTGCTTTTAGATTTTATTTTGGATCTGGCGCTCAACGTTGGCGCTTGAGATTCAGTTTGGCCTTGAGTTATCTTACGTCTTGATCATTGGCTCTCTCATTAGCGTGGCGCTTGGGAGAGGTCAGAGAATTCCTTATGCAAAGATTGTGGGCCCGCATAGCTGTGTGACGAATATAAGCTGTGCCTCCTGGGTACGCTTACTTCTTTTTCAAGTGTGTTGCTCTAAATATATCGTGTGGTAGAATGAGGCTAGATTTTAAAGGAAAAGTGGTGTGGTTCGATACGGAGGAAGCCACACCGCCATTGTTGACGCTCAGGCGAACCCTGGCAGGCGTAATAAGCCAGGGGCGCTATGAGCCGAAGTGAGGAAATATGAACAAAGAAATAGCCACAACTAAAATAGCGATTTTCCGTAAACGTGAGATCAGAAAGACCATCCATAACAATGAATGGTGGTTTGTGGTTAATGATGTTGTATTAGCGCTTAACGACTCGCCTAATGTTCAGGATTATATCAAGAAGATGCGTAAGCGTGACAATGAGCTTAGCAAAGGGTGGGGACAATTTGTCACCCCCCTTTCTGTTAAGACATCTGGTGGTGAGCAAAAGCTCAACTGTGCCAACACAGAAGGTATTTTTCGCATTATCCAGTCTATCCCATCTCCAAAGGCCGAGCCGTTTAAGCGGTGGTTAGCCAGGGTCGGGTATGAACGAATTCAGGAAATTGAAAATCCGGAGCTTGCTACAAAAAGAACAAGGGTTTTATATAAGGCAAAAGGGTATAGCGATGAATGGATTGAGAAACGGA
>PEWW01000023.1 GCA_002779345.1 Candidatus Omnitrophica bacterium CG07_land_8_20_14_0_80_50_8
TTTCTCATTCCGGCGATCTCAACCTGATTGCCGTAGCGGGTCTGGGCCTGTTCTTTTTGTTTGAACATCGTGTAAGCGAAGTCGGCCCTCGCCTTTTCGATGAACTCGTTCGGGTCCTCCTGCTGCGGCCGAAGCTTCAGGATATTGTTTTTCGACAAGACCCCGTCGACTAGGCAATCTTCCGGATTGTATGTGATCGTCCCGCTCGCGGACTTCTGATCAATGACGATCTCGCCGGCAAGGCGTCTGGCGATATAACCTTCGGGCAGATTATAGCCGGAGATATCGACCCCGTTTTCCGCAAGGAAGATCTGACCGAGGAGTTTGTTCTTTTCATCGAATACTTCGATGGGCCTTTGGACCTTAACAACCACCCACGCGTTCTTGGTCTTGTCCCATTTTTCCGTGAGTTTGTCCACCGTGAAGGTTGGATTCAGCCCGGCATCGAGAGCGCCGTTTCCATTAGCATCTTCGCCCGCATCGAGAATTCCATCCAGATCCAGATCCTCGCCTGCATTCAAAAATATGCTTATTACCGTCTTCTTCTCGTCCCGGTACGTAAATACCTGATCTACAATGTCGCTAACGGCCGAGCCTGCCATTGGGCTGTAGTAGCCGTCCACCGGATTTACGGGACCCAGGATCCTTGCGGTAACAGCCTCGATCCAACCAACAACATCCGCATCTGCCGATGAATAAACACCGTTCACGCTGATCATCAACGGCCCCATATCGAGATCACCGTTTCCGTTGGTATCCTCCCACGGTTCGAGCACCCCGTTGAGGTTCAGGTCCTCATAGACATAGACCTTGTTGCCGTCTGTGTCGCGTTTATAGATCTTCCCGCCCTTTAGAAGACTGATACACTCTGAGAAGATGTTGTTATTTTTCTTCTCATCGAGCCACTTGAGGAAGCCGTTCACGTCAAAATCCCCTTTACTGATCCCGTTCGGATATTTGGCTTTGAGTTTGGGCTTGCCGTTCTCGTCGGTCGCGACGACCCACGCCTGGTTCAAGCGGCCGTTGTTGTCGATGTCCTCTTTATCCTCATTGACGAGGATCATCTCTTCCTCATATTGGCTGTCAAGGTCCTCGATATACTCCTCGAGGTCGCCTTTCAAGTTGGCAAATTCACCATAACCGGCGATATACGCCTGCGCAAGACCGAGCCAATCTTTGAACTCCTGCAGAGAGTGCTTTAAGTTATTTGGATAAGCAACGGGATCCAGATCTGTGGCCCATGCGTCATGAGCCACTCCGACATCCACGGTATTTCTCTTGAGCCACGCCAAGTCATTCGGGAGCAGTGCTTTGCCTTCCGTATTGAAGGCATCATAGAGCATGGGGTCCTCAAGGATCTCGCCGGTTTGTATGCCGGAAAGTGTCGTAATGACCGTGCCCGTAGACGCGCCAATGCTGGCCCAGTTCCACACAATATTCCGGGCCAAAGTATTTTTCATGGCCACAGACGGGTCCAAAAGACTCTTGTCGATCGTTCCGTCTTTTATGTTCTTTTGTGTCTGATTGAACTCCCATTGATATTCCAGGTCTACTTGCCCGCGGTCCACCATTGCCAAGTACTTATAAAGCCCGTTCGCATCGGTCACGGTACTGCTGATGACCTTTCCGATCTCCGTGTCGCGTATTTGCCTGGCCTTATCGATCTTGGTGGTCGTGGTCGCCATTTGTAACTGAAGTTTTTCCATCTGGACTTCAAGCGGCGGCGCGGTCGATTCGACCAAACGGCTGGCGCCGGTCATCAAAGAGGTCGGAATAACGCCTCTGCGTACAAATATCTGATCGGTCAGACCGGTCACAAGGTTCGCTTGCTCGGTCCTCTTGTATCCGCCCTCGACCTCATAGTCCCTGGCTTCGCGTTCTTCAAGCCACACATTCTCGCGCTCGGAGGTGGGGGCGCTCTTGAACACGAGGAAGAAATTGCCTGCCTGGGTCAGGTATTGCTGAGTGCCGTAATCATTGGTCAGAAAATCGCTGGTCCCGAGAGGAGTTTTAACAGTGCGATCTTTGTCCGTCTCGGTCGCGTGAAGACCCGCGTCCGTGGCCGGACCTTGGGCGCCCGAGATGATCTTCACCATATCCGTCAGGCGGTCATTAAGCTCGGTAAGTGTCATGGTGCCGGTGGTTTCATCGAGATGGTATTTAAGGGCCATGCCCGCATAGGAGGCGCCGTTTTGATCGGGGATGCCCTTGTAAACGTATACCATATAGTCACTGCTCGCCTTATCGTACGCGCCATTGCTGTTCGTATCGGAGAAGATCTCGCCCGGATCCCACTGGTCATTATTGTTGGCGTCCACATAGGACTCTGCGAGACTGTGCATGAAGAAGTCAAAATTTCCGGCTTGATCCGGCAGTTGGGACTGTGAATATTGTTCTTCCCTCTGATAATCGTTGGCCGTCGCAGAGGTAGGGGGAATGGTGGTCCATGTTCCGTCTGTCTTCTTATATCTGGCCTTGACGATACCGTCGGTGTCCGTGTAGGTCACCTTTAGATAATTTTCGAAAGAATTTTTGACCGCGCCGGTGGCAGGATCGATCTCGAGCGCAAATAAGGATGGATCTTTGAGGCCGGATTCGTCCTGAACGCCCTTGACGACCCAAGCGCCTTGTTCATTCTTTTCCCATCGATAGAACTTGTCTGTAGTTGACGATGAGTTGACCTCCATCGGGAAATTCGGCACCCAGTAACCCAGGGCCGCGTCATAAGTCCCTTGGGGTGAGTATGTTCGGCTGTCATCCTTAAATAGTGTGCCCGAGCGGAATTCCCTTTCGTGTTTAACGTAGTGGAACCAGTAGATGGGGGTCGGAGTTGTCGCGGGCGCAACCGCCGGAGTTTCGGAAACCTTTTCGCGGACCAATTCCCAATAACGCTCGACCATCTTGACGGGCTGTCCTTTTTCGTCCGTCTCGATGTCGTCCACGCCGGTTGCCGGGACAAAATTGCCGGCGGCATTTTTCTTAAAGTATAGATATTCGTGGACCGTGCCGGTTTGAGATGTACTATAAGACCCGTCGGTCCCGAGCGCGTCATACAAAGCGTTGCCTGCCGCGTCGTATCGAGTGGGTTTCGACATATCGACAAATTTCGTCTTCATTCCTCTGGCATTCTGCACGCTGTAACTGCCGTTCGGCAGCGTGATCGTCGTCTCCTCGATCCTGTCTAGGGAATCCTTGCGGATGCCCAGATAGGCGCCTGAAGAATCGTAATCAAGTCTGTAACTGTAACGGTTCACAACCCCGTATCGGTCTATAACCATAATGGTATTGCCTTCCGAATCCGTGAATGTGGTCGTGCGATCGGAGGTTGGATTGTAGTTTGGATCCGAATATACCGTATCGACTAGGTTCCTCGAAACCACCTGGGCTTCGAAAGACGGGGCCATATCCTTGAGCGAGCCTTCACTGGTAGTGACAACCGTGATGAGGCTCCCCTTGTTCTCCGCGAGCGCGGCCGGGTTGAGCGAGTATTTGGGATCGTAATAGTAGTGATAGAAGTGGCGTATGCCGCTGGCGTCGGTGTCGCTGATGATCTTCTCTTTGCCCTTTTCACCCGCGTATTCAAATACAGAAGTAAGAGACGAGCGCTTGCCGTAATCGGCTGATCCGTAAACCGGATACCGCTCAATGACTCGCCTGATGAGCGCCCCATCCTCGGCGTAATAATATTTCGCCGTGGATTCCAGGACCTGCTGGTCCAAATTATCCGGATTGGTGTCACGCGACCAGGATTTGACGATGGTGACCTTCTCATCGCCTTCATAACCTTCGTAATAGGTGAACGAAAGTTTCTCATCGCTCGAAAGCGCGCCGCCCCTGAAGGTGGCCGCCAAATTCAGGCTCCCGAGGAAAGGATCTTTTTCATTGAAGGTCGTCGACTTGATATCGAGGCCTTTCAGTGTCTTGACCTGACGGACCGACTCAAAACCCTCAGAGCCGCTGTAAACCATGATCTGTTCCCCGGTACCGGTCCCGATGCCGTAGGTTTTTCTCCTGACGAAGTCCAGATCCTCGCTGTCGGCTGACAATTCGTCGCTATCCAGATCATAGTAATCTCCGGCCCAAGTACCAGGTCGGCGATAGAAATATTCGGATTCTTCCGTGAGACGGCCTCGGGCCAGGCTAAGAATAGGCTGGATCGCGGCGGTGAAGACCTGATTTGCGGCATCGAAGATCGTGAAATCACTGATCGTACCGGCCGCGATCGTCGTGCCTTCGAACGAGGCGGTTCTCTGGATCTTTTCTGATCCCCTTGTGCCGTCGTACCCGGCTTCCTGCAGACTCCTCATGGAAATTTCATCCTCGTCCGTGGTGGTCGCCGGAGCGGTCGCGTAGGTCGAGCCGCCGGCAAGGAACGGCAGAGAACCGGCGTTCACGACATAATCGTAAGCCAATGTCTGAGTCAGCTTGAGCGCGCGCTTCATCCTGTCATAGAAATAAACCGTGTCCTTGGTGATCTTGCCGGTGGTCTGGGAGAATTCCCTGGCAAAAGTCGGCTGTTCTTTGCTCTCGAATTGTTTCAAATAAGTGGAGATCATGTCTCCGGTGGCGTCGTTTACGAATGCGCCGGGCACATTGAATATATTTCCGTAGAAAACCACGCCGGTCAGGGCCATGCCGTCGCTGGCCAGGAACTTCTCGACTCGGTTGAGAACTCGGGAAGTATCATAAACAAAGAACGATATGTTCTTCGCCCGGCCGGTCTCACGATAATATTCGATGGTCTTCTTGACCTTTTCTTTTCCGCGGACGCCGGAGTAGAAGGATGATTCCGTGAGCACTCCTTCCGTTCGAGTGATGGATTTTTTGAGCGCGCCGCGATCGGAGATCCTCAAATCCCGCGATATGACCGTCGAGATCTTGGCGCCTGCGATCTCGATCAGACTAGCCGAATTATCCGCATTCTTTTTGGCCATGTAAACCGTTTCACCCAGAAGCACTGCCTTCTCCGGAGTCGTATCTGTCAATGATGCGATCTCAAGTCCGTCAACTTTGAGTTTGACCGCGCCTCCGTCAAGTTCATTTTTCACAGGCACCTCGTTGATCGTCGTGGTCGTACCGGTATAAACCACTTCTTCCGGTCCGGTCACGTCGCTCAGTTTGAGAGGCTCTGTTCGTTCGAAAATAACGTCATGGTTCTCCTGAACTGTCACGTTGTATTCCTTGCCGCCGAGGGTGACGGGAGATGAGGCGGCGGGAGGCGTGCTTTCAGTCCATATCACAGCATCAGTATCATCCTTGAGTCTGACGGTTGAGCTCGTTTCGTCATATTCACTCTTGACGACCGCCCCGTTAATGGTTTTTGTGCCTCCGGAGGCAAGCATAATAGGATCCGGTGGCGTGATCTTCGTCAGCGTAACCGTCTTCCTGTTCACATCCAGTTGCGCT
>PEWW01000034.1 GCA_002779345.1 Candidatus Omnitrophica bacterium CG07_land_8_20_14_0_80_50_8
CATCCCAAAATCGGAATGCCTCGTATGGTGCCTCAAAATGTGTCGGATGGCTTTTTGAATTTTTTCTCTCTCCGAAATCAACCCTAGGCCTAAAAGATCGGCCATCCATTGTCCGTCAAGCTGCGAAAGACTGCATGTCTGCCCAAAAAACTTCCCGTTCCAAAGCTCGCGGTTAAAGCTGTCTTTGCCTTTCTCGAAGGAAGCGCGGCAGGTTCTCGAAAAAGAGGCGTCTTTCATGAGACCACCCATCCTTTCGCAAGCCAATAGAGCCGCCAAAAAAATACCCGACGTATAAGCGTTAGTTCCCCTAAATTCCCATAAATCGAACGTGTGATCCACCCCTTCGTGATCCGGGAGCCCGTTACGGTCAAAATCCATCCGCTTGGACCACGCAAGCGCTTTTTTGACATGAGGATACATGACTTTCAGAAAGCGCCTGTCGCCCGACCAAAGAGTGTCCCGGTACACCATGAGGATAAACTTGGGGTTCAGATCCTTCCAATAAAAAAACGTGGTGCCGTTCGACGGAAGGTCCAGCCGATTCCGACCCAGGTCATGCGGAATATAACCGTCTGCTCGCTGTGCCTTGGCAAATTGAGTGATGAGGGACTGCTCAAGCTTCGGAAAAAAATAACTCAAAGGAATAGACCCGTAAAAACCGACGTCCACCGTTCCCATCAGAGGACAATCGACGGGGGCCTCATAAAACGCAAAGCGTTCGTCTTGGGTGTACCAGCTTGAGGCGAAAAAAGGCGTCAAAGAAGTCATGAGCGCGTCTTTAAACCAGTCAGGGAACTTGAGAGAAAACACGAGACGCTGTATTTTTTTAATTTTATTTCGAAACAACCTTTGTTTGGGAGTGACATAGCGGGCTACCGCGGCGGCGTCCTTGAAAAAATGCGCATAACGGTGCCCCGCCGGATGCGTTGGAAAATACCAGACGGCGTTGAATGAAAGAACACTTTCAGCCTTCGGCTTAAGCATGCGTCGCGCCATCACCGCGCCGCACAGTTCCTGATTTTCTCCTTGCGCGGTAAACACCCGTTTGGTGTTGGGCAAAACGCCTTTGTCTTTAAAAAGGTCCCAGGCCTCGAGCGAAATGTTTTCGGGATTAAAAGAAAAATTCCGCGTCACGGCGTTCCAGGATTTCATGAAACTCGATTGCCAGCCGTTTTTTAAAAAGGTAAATCGAAACGCGCCTTGAAGCGTATCGCGCGGGGTGGGGTCTTGGTTCGAAAACTCAATCGTAAGCGTTTTTTTATCCTCGTAAATTCTATTTTGCCGCCCCACGCACCATTCGCCGGAAGTGTTTCTGCCGATAAAAAGAAAACCCGCGGTGACGGGGACTTTTCTATTATTTTTAACCTTTAGATTAAAAAAAACGACGGGAAGGCTTGAGTTTCTGACATCCCCCGGCAGCCAGGGAGAGAAAATTTCAAGCAAAATTTCAATGCCGAGACCCGGCTCCTCGTAGGAAAGAATCGCGCGCGGAAAACTACCGTCGTAACGAATATTAGAAACCGTAGGGATGTTGCGAACAGGGATCGTTTGAAGCAAAAATGCCTTTTTCGCCGACCGGCCGCCTCTGGTTTTTTCCTCGGCGAAAAAACCAAGATGATAGCCCAACACACCGGGATAATCCTCACCGCCCATCAGAGGCTTTGACCAATTGTTCTGGAACGTAAAAGCGTTGAAAAGACCTTGCGGGGTGATCTCGAATTTTCCGGCGCCGATCCCGCCGAAAGGCATCCCGGCCGTCACCTTGTCTTTGGTCTCATAAACAGGCATATAAACCCCCCGACTGTCATTCTGGGCATAGCGAAGAATCTTATCACGATAAGATCCCTGCCTGACGGTAGTCAGGGGCAGGCTTCGTCGCTAGGCTCCTCAAGATGACGTATTAGTTTTTGTTAAAGCTTCCTGAGAATTCTCCAAACTAAACGGATTGTAACCCACCCAAGCAAAAATGCCATAGGCCGTACCGGACACAGAACCTGTGCGACTGCCCTTGGGCGTCCGCCAACCATGCCCCGTATCAACATTATCCATCGAAGCGTAAGGAAGACATCCGCGGCCCTGACCGGTCCTCGAAGGACTTGTGATGATCAATTTTTGAAGTTCGTTGAGATAAAAATTGGCCTTCTCGCGGTAATCGAGCGCTTTTGCCTGTTTACCGAGGCCGTTAAAATAGTTCGACAAAATTCTATAAGTAACGATCCCTTGAGCCGTCCATTCGGTTGAAATCACACCTCCGCGCCCGAGGTTGCGGGCCTTGGAAAAATCAAAACCTCTCACGGCCGCGGTTTCCCCTCCGGGCTTTTTATAACGAACCTCGACAGCGCATTGTTTTTCCGCATAATCCATGATCGCTTCCGGATCAAATGAAAGCGCTTTCAACGTCTCAGGACCCAACGCCGCGATCGACCAGCTAAACGTATCCGTAGCGATTGTGGCGTCCCCTTTGCCGCGGTTGATCCTTAAGTCTTTTGCGCTATAGGCGTATTTTTTGAGCCACCGAAGAACTCCCTCGGCGGCCGTTTGGTAACGGGGGTCACCGGTTTCCCGATAAAGCATCGACAAGAACGCGTAAGCATCCAGATGATGCTCGGTGCTGTACCAAACCACGGACGGACCGCCCTTCAGCCCCCCCTCGACATCCTGCATCCGGAGGAGCCAATCCCCGATCGCCTTGGCCATCGGCAAAAAGAGCCCATCTTTTACACGGTGTTCATATTGGAGCGCGGCGATGCCCAGCCAAGCGTTGGGACCCACGTGCACAGTTCCTTCCGTCATACGTCCGTCTGTCGCGTCGTAAGCATTAAAATAGGCGCTCCCGGATTTTTCGGCGCGCTGGGCATAAAAAGAAAGAATGCCTTCGGCGCTTTTTAGATCTCCAAAAATTAAAAATACCTGGCACGCGAGAGATTGGTCATACGTGAACGCCCAATCGTCGAGACCGACATCCCCCTCAAAGCTTGCCACCAGGCCCGTGTGAAGATTGCGATGGGTTTTGATCCAGTCCGCCATTTGTGCAAGGGTTGTGCGCGTAAGCGCTCCTTCGTTCTTTTGCAAAGTTTGGTAGGTTGCCCTCAACGTCTCTTTGCTCCTGGAAAGGAGTGTCAGTTCCTCATCAAGCTTCCGTTGCCTTTCCAGGCTTTTGGCAAGTTCCTTTTCATGGGTTTCCTTTTGTTGGACATTTTCAACGGCAAGCAAGGCGATCGTGGTATTGAGTTTTTTTATTTCATCCTGCGATTGATCGAACTCAAGGCTCAAAGCCTGCTCCTTTTTTTGAAGCGCGACTAGTTTTGAAGAAACCACGGACTCTTTCTCCGCGCTTTCATGAAAACGCCCGATAATCGCTTTATTTTCAGAAATGTGCCTTTGGTCTTGAATAAAAAAAAGTGCTGCGAGAGCCGCCAGCAAAACTCCCACCACGGCCGTCAGGCGCGGAATCCACCGCTGCCGCTTCGCGTACCAAATGATGCGTGACTTTGCTTTTTCATCGATTTGGGTATAAACAACCCCCACGAGATAACGAAATGGAGGCGGTGTTTCCTGCTGTTTCAACCATACGATCCGCGCGATAGCCTGGACCGGACGACGGGCAAAAATGGGGTTGATGGTCAATGAGAGGAGAGTATCTCCGGCAAGAAAATCTTTTTCTATTTCCCAAGCTAAAACTTTAAGCTCAAGACACATGCCTCCGGCGCTGACATCTCTTGTAAAAGCCTGTAAAAGGCGGGCAGGCCCTCTTTCGCCGGCTGCCCGAAGGACCCCGAGTTCCACCGGAAAAACGGTGTTCATACGAACGTATTGGCGTTTTTCGTTCACCGCATCCAGAGGGATTTTAATGTGTCATAGGCCTTCTTGGGGATCCGCTGATTATTGCCGCTCTCCGTTTTCTTAGGATCGAGCGACACGATACCCCACCATTCCTCATTCATGTTTAGACGGGTCTTGACGTCCGCGTCATAATAGTAAGAATTGTTGTACCAATGGGCCGCGATATCATGCACTGACCAAGTGTGCGGAAGATTTTCGTTGCCCTTCCACCATTCGTCCGTCCATTCAAAAAGGGTGCCTCCAAGACAATTGCCCGTGCCACGTTTCGGGCTCGAATTTCTTTCAATGTCCTGCCACTGAAGCTTGAGAAATTCCGCCTGGTCTTCTTCGTCCGGCTCTTCTGACATCGCGTTAAAACTGTCCGCTCCCCATTCGGTCATAACGACGGGAATATCCAATTTTTGTTTGATCTGCCGGAAAAGGTTGCCGAACCCCGGGCCCCGGTAGGCGATCATCCCCAGCGCGTCAACGTCCGGACAAAGCTGTTTTGCGAAGTCAAGACTCGTGACTTCTCCGACGCCCATCACCACGGGATGCTTGGGATCGATCTTCTTTACCTCTTTCGCCAATTCATTGACGAACGAATAATAAAGCTTTGCCTTTTCTTTTCTCTGAGATTCGGGATCCGGCAAGGCGTCTATCGCGTCGCTAGACCAGCGCTGAATATTTTGGCGGTCAAAACTATAATTATTCTCATTCCCCAACACCCACATTAAAACGCCGGGACAATCCTTATAAAGGCGGACCATTTCAAGGACTTCAACCTTCACCTTTTGTTTGAATGACTCGTCCGAGTAGTTGGGCGGCGGCCAATCCCAGAACCCAAGGTAGGTTCCCATAAGCGCGCGAATGCCGAATTTTCTATAAAGGTCATCCAGGACCTTTTTAACCTCTGTCGGATTTTTGCCGATGCGGTAGAAACGGACCGTGTTGACCCCTGCATTTTTCATTAGCTTGCCGTCCAAAAGCCATGGTTTGTGAAGGTCTCCCCAGAAGTTGTACTCATAGTCTTTGCCTATAGGGATCGGGTTATAACAAACGCCCTTGATTAAAAAAGGCTTTCCGTCGACAAGTAGTTTATACCCATTTGTTTTATCAATGAAGATGGCAGCAACACGCAAGCCGGCAAAATCTTTAGCATAAAAGTAAAGACCCGCAAGAACCGCACATACGCAGATAAAAATAATCGTAAATTTTTTCAAAAGATGACCCTCGTAGGAAACGAGTACCAAACATCCAAAACCGTCATCCTCAAGGCGCTTTTTACCGAAGGATCTGTTCTAAGATCCTTTCCGCCTAAGGCGGACCCGCCGTAGGCGGGCGCTCTTGCGCTTGAGGATGACAAAGTTAACTTGGACAGCAACGTTCCGAGCGTAATACTTATTCGTACTTTATATCATCCAAATAGAAGGTGCCGCCTTGCGGGTTCACGTCAATATTCGTGGCCCAACAAAATCCTCCGCTGATGGAGGACAGGTCTTTGCCTTCCAGGTCAATCGTGAACTGCTGCCATTCGGTGGTTAAAACCACGGGACCGATGCCGGCCACGTCGGAATCCGCGTATTCTCCCGTGATGCCGCCGATCTTAAATTCCTCGATCCGTTCACCGCCCTTGTCACCGCGCGCCCAGAAGGTGAGCTTCTTGGCTCCGGTCAGGTCATAACCGCCGGGACGGCTTCCCCAGTTGTTCGGGGGGTTCTGCCAATAGATTCCGGCCCAGCGAGCGCCCTGTGTCGCTTTGCCGCTGTAGACGGTCTTAAAGCAAGTGGTCCCGCTGTGAGGATTGGCCATATATTTTTCGTCGATCTTCAGGTCTCCATAGTCCCCCATCCATCCGGAAGGGATATAATGGTTATCCGGGGCACTGCCGTCGGTGTAGACTTTGAAGGTTTTGAAGGGCGCTGTTTCAGCCATAGCCATCGGCTGAAAAGCAACCACAACCAGCGCCGCCGTTATTGCGAGCATCCATTTCATTTTCATACGTTTCTCCTTTGCGTTTATTCGTATTCTATATCATCCAAATAGAAGGTGCAACCATCCACGTTCGAATCCAGGTTCGTGGCCCAACAAAATCCTCCGCTGATGGAGGACAGGTCTTTGCCTTCCAGGTCAATCGTGAACTGCTGCCATTCGGTGGTTA
>PEWW01000146.1 GCA_002779345.1 Candidatus Omnitrophica bacterium CG07_land_8_20_14_0_80_50_8
CCGGAAAAAAGAGCGGATGAACGACATAGGAGTCCGTGGTGAAGGCAAGCCGCACGCCGTTTGATTCAAACACCGCGCCGTCGTGCCTGGCGTCCGGAAGATTATTTTTAAACGCGGGGATAAACATTTTTTCAATGAGTTGATTCATAAGTCTCCCACCGCCGCCGTGGGCCAAAAGAATATTCGGAGTGTCCGAAAACATAACAGGGCAATGAACGGAAAAATCCGTCCGAGCGCTCATGTCGGTACCGCCGAATAACCCCGATAACGGTAATAGGCCGCACAGGCCCCTTCGGAGGAGACCATCGTGGCGCCTAGCGGACGTTCCGGGTTGCAGCGGGTGCCGAACGCCGGACATTCATAAGGTTTTTTTATGCCCTGCAGGATCTGTCCGCTGATACATTCCGGCGATTCGTCCACGGTAGTGTCCGCCACGCCAAAACGCCGCTCCGCGTCAAATCCCGCGTAAGCGTCTTTGAGACCCAGCCCGCTTTGTGCGATCTCGCCCACGCCGCGCCATTTACGCGGCACCACGCGAAAGACTTCCTTTATTAATTGTTGCGCGACCGGGTTGCCCTGTCCCTGGACACATCGCGCGTACGCGTTCTCCACCTCAAACCGCCCTTCTTCCAATTGCTTCACACACATAAAAATACCTTTCAAAATATCTATCGGTTCGAAACCGGTGACAACCATGGGCACACGGTATTTTTTTGCGAGCGGCTCATATTCAGCTGTACCCATCACCGTACACACATGCCCCGCGGCCAAAAATCCCTGTACACGGTTATCGGCGGATGACAGGATCGCTTCCATCGCGGGAGGGACAAGCACATGCGATACTAATACTGAAAAATTCTTAAGTCCCTTCCGTTTCGCCTCATGGACAGCCATCGCGTTGGCAGGCGCCGTTGTCTCGAAACCCACCGCAAAAAAAACGACCTCCCTTTCCGGATTGTCTTCGGCGAGCTCGAGCGCGTCCATTGGAGAATACACGATGCGCACATCCCCGCCCTGAGCCTTGACAGAAAAGAGGTCTTTTCGCGATCCCGGAACACGCAACATATCACCAAATGAACAAAAAATCACGGTTTTTTTATCGGCGATCTCTAACGCTTTGTCGATTAACTCCAAAGGGGTCACGCAGACGGGACAACCGGGCCCGTGAACAAGCTCAATCTCTTTTGGCAAAAGTTGGTCTATTCCGAAACGAATGATGGCGTGTGTTTGACCGCCGCAAATTTCCATGATCGTCCATGGGCGCGTGGTTATCTGCAAGATGAGGCGGGCATAGCACTTAACATCTTTAGCGTTGCGGTATTCGTCAATAAACTTCATCTGGTCTCCATTCGACAACCGGCACAAACTGCTTCTCCGGACCCTTCCGCATGGCTTTATCGCAAACGATGGGAACCCTCGCTAAAAAACGCAAACCCCAAAATACACTTTTGCGTCTTTTTGGCATCTCCCAACTCGTTTACGATAAAACCATAGCAACTCCAGGGATTCCGTCGAAGCAATTCGTGCCTGTTTGCTCCGGTCACTCTTGATATAGCATCACAGAGATCGCGCCGCGGACGTAAGGCTGTCTCTCGCAGCGTATAGCCGACGTTAATAATATACAGGCAACAAACATAGGGTCATATTTTCACAGGTCGTCCGCGTAAAGAGACTAACTATGTATTTCATACAAGCGTCGGCAGCCAGAGAGATTGCCCTGCGGCAGCGACGCCTGGACGCACCGCCCTAAACCGTCACCTCGCCCAACTCGTCGATTTCCTTCAGATACTGAAAAACTTTTTTGGCTTCCACCTCATCCAGAATGTTGAGCGCAAATCCCACATGAACGATCACGTAGTCTCCGACACGGACTTTGGGAACACAAACCAAATTGACTTGCTTCTGAATTCCTCCAAAATCTACCTTGCCCACCTTTGGCTCTCCTGAGGAAATTTCAATCACTTGTCCCGGAACTGCTAAACACATGACGCTCTCCGTTCCTGTCTCGTGACGGCCTTTTGACGTTTCAAATACTGCATCGCCGCGACTGCCTGGCCAAGACAAATGCCGCCGTCATTGGGCGGAATGCGTTGATGCCAATAGGGAACAAACCCGTTTTCAGTCAATCGGCGCACCGTTCGTTCAAGCAAATACTTGTTTTGAAAACATCCGCCGCTTAGAACAATTTTACTCTCCTTTGCCCGAATGGACAATTGCAAGATCGCTTCCGCTAACGTATTGTGGAATTTGGCAGAAATCTCGCCGGGGCCGATCCCCTTATCCAGATCGCTCAAGATTTGGTAGATCATTGGCTCCCAATCAAAGATCCATAGGGCATTTTCTTCCGAAAAAAGAACGGGATAGCATCCATCGATCGCAATATCCCCGATCGCAAATTCTAGCTCCATCGCTGCCTGGCCTTCAAAACGATGGATCTGACACAATCCCAGTATGGATGAGACACCATCAAAAAGACGGCCGGCGCTTGAAGTCTGAGGTGACAGAACACCCCGCTTGAGCATCATCTTTAAAGTGTCTAATGCTTGCGCGGAAAAAGCCTCTAGGGAATTCAACTTTTTCATAGAAAAAAGTGGGTCGCCAAATACCTCGTACAAGAGGCCCAAAGCCGCGCGGCGGCCTTCACGGACAGCGCGTTCCGAACCCGGAAGCCGAAACGTCCTGAAATGACCCACTCGCGTAAAACCTGCCGGATCCACACGCAAAAATTCACCGCCCCAAAGCGACCCGTCGGTCCCGAAACCTGTTCCATCCCAAGCAACTCCCAGAGCCGGGCCTTCAAGCTCATTGTCAGCCATACACGCTAAAATATGCGCGTAGTGGTGCTGGACATGAATCGTCGGTAGATCCAAACACCGGGCAAATTGTGTCGAAAGATAATCCGGATGCAAATCACAGGAAACATATTGCCCCTTGCGTTCATAGATTTCCTGGAACGTTTCGACGGCTTGGCGAAAAGCCCTGAAAGTCTCCGCGCTCGACAAATCGCCGATGTGTTGACTGACAAAAACATTTTTACCGATGGATTGCGCGACGGTACTTTTTAACTGCGCGCCTACGGAAAGTACACAAGGCCCTTCATGGCCGACCTCGAACGGAAGCGGAGCAAATCCTCGCGAACGGCGAAGGACGAGCTTTCGCCCCATCATGATCCGGACGATGGAATCATCCACGGGACGCGCGATCGGCCGGTTGTGGATTAGAAAAAAATCCGCGATGCCCGCCAAACGCGTCAGCGCCTCTTTGTCGTGTATCACGATGGGCTCTTCCGAAACATTACCGCTGGTGGCGACCACCGGAATATTCAACTGGCGCATTAAAATATGATGAAGCGGGGTCGACGGAAGCATGACGCCGAGATTGGGATTTCCCGGAGCCACCGACGCGGCGATCGGCGGAACGCCGGGGACCGCGTTTTTCTTGGCCCTCAAAAGAACGATCGGCGCTTCCGGTGAACGAAGCAGGCGCTCTTCTAATTCCGAAACTTCACAATACTTTTTGGCCATATCCACGTCGGACATCATGAGCGCGAACGGTTTCACCTGCCTATGCTTGCGCTGTCTCAAACGCAAGACCGCGCTTTCGTTGGCAGCGTCTGTTATGAGGTGAAAGCCCCCCAACCCCTTGACTGCTGCCACCTGCCCCCAACGAATGGCTTTTACCGATTCCAACAGCGCTTGGACGTGATTCACACAGATCCGGCCTTCCGAATCCAAAAATTCAAGATGCGGCCCGCAGTGTGGGCAGGCGTTCGGTTGGGCGTGATAACGCCTATCGCGTGGGTCCTCATATTCCGCCTGACAGACATCGCACATCGTAAACATTCGCATTGTCGTATGCGCGCGGTCATAAGGCAGCGCTTCAATAATACTGAAGCGCGGTCCGCAGTTCGTGCAATTTGTAAAAGGATAATGGTAGCGGCGGTTTCCCGGGTCAAAAATCTCGTTTAGACATTCCTCGCAAGTCCCGATGTCCGGAAGGATCAACGCCGTTTTTTCTCCGGTTCCGCTGCTTTCGCCGATCTTAAATGAGGAGTAACCTTTGGGGTCAAGAAAAGCCGATTCAAGACTTTGGATAGAGGCCCTGGGCGGTTTTTCTCGTTCAATGCGCAGAAGAAAGGATTCTAAAAGGTCCGCAGGGCCTTCGGCCTCAATGAAAACACCCTGCGGGGAATTGGCCACAGATCCTTTGAGCCCCATTTCCGTGGCCAAACGATAAATGAACGGCCGGAAGCCGACGCCCTGCACAGCACCCCGAACAGCGGCTTTGAGCCGATAAGTCTTCCACATGAAATTGTCTCCTTAACGCGCCACAGATGAATTACCTATAAATCGGGCGAGACTATGCATCAGCTCGGCCGCCAGCTCCTGGACGGCCGATTCAGATTCAGACGAAAGGCCTTCACCTTCATCGAAGACCTTTCCCTCGATCCCGTAAATAAAAAATTTCTCCGGCAGATCTCCGAAAGCGCGCGACAATTCCACCGCCTCCGCTACTCCGAAATCATGCGTCGAACAACGAAAATGGCCCGCGCGAATGGCCTCAGCACCGGGATCAAGCCGGTGAATGGTCCCCGGGCTGGCGCCCGATTTCACCGCGTCGAATAGAAATACGTTGGTTCTGCCGCGCCAAACTTCCATGAGTGAAGCGGCCGCGCCGTCACTTTCCACGGCGTCCACGCCCGCTCCGAGCCCGTCCTTCAGCCGCCTGACCAGCTCCAAACCGGCACCGTCATCCCGGCGATAACGATTGCCCACGCCGATCAGCAGCACCGGCGCGGTCACGTCTCATCCAACTCTAATTTCAAAAAATGCGCGGAACACGAGATGCAAGGGTCATAATTGCGAATGGTCTGTTCACAGCGCCACTGGAGCTTTTCCTTCGGCAAATGTAGGTTCGCGGAAATAAACGCCCAAAGATCGTTCTCGATCGACCTTAGATTCATCGCGGTCGGTGACACGATCTTCGCATCCAAAACGGTCCCCCGGTCATCGATGGTGTAACGGTGATAGCAGATCCCCCTAGGGGCTTCCGTACAGCCGTACCCGGTGCCGACCCGCGGTTGGACGGTTACGGCTGGTTCGTCGGGCATTTCATAATTTTCGATAATAGCCAGGGCCTCCTCGAACGCGAAAACCACTTCCACGCCGCGAACCAGGATGCTCTTAAAAGGGTTGCGGCACGTCGGCCCAAGGCCCGCCGCGTGCGCCGCCTGTTTTGCCAGCGGCGTCAATTGTTCGAAATTATGGCTGTAACGGGCCAACGGCCCTACCAGGCACGCGGTGCGGCCCTTGACAGTCGTGTGAAGCGCCGTCGAGCGTTCGACATGTTCCTCCGTGA
>PEWW01000091.1 GCA_002779345.1 Candidatus Omnitrophica bacterium CG07_land_8_20_14_0_80_50_8
TCGAAGCTCTCCACACTTTTACCGGAAGCCGCGGCCAAAGGCATTTTGTCACCGCACGCCTTGGTCATCGCTTCACTTCTGGTTTTTTGCGGCGTTGTCGGAAAATCCGCGCAGTTTCCGCTTTATATCTGGCTTCCGGACGCCATGGAAGGCCCCACACCCGTGAGCGCGCTGATCCACGCGGCCACCATGGTCGCGGCCGGCGTGTATCTTATGAGCCGCAGTTTCTTCCTGTTTAGCGGCTCGATCCAGACGCTCGACATCATCGCCGTGACCGGCGCAGCTACGGCATTGCTCGCGGCATTGCTTGCGATTGTGCAAAATGACATTAAAAAAATTCTGGCCTACTCGACCATCAGCCAGCTCGGTTACATGGTCATGGCCTTGGGGCTCGGCAGTTCCAGCGCGGCGATGTATCATTTAACGACTCACGCTTTCTTTAAAGCGCTCCTTTTCCTGGGTGCGGGCGCGATGATCCATGGGCTCCACACACAAGACATCTGGGAGATGGGAGGCCTAGTAAAACGCATGCCTGTCACGGCGATCACATTTCTCATCGGGACCTTGGCGCTTTGCGGTATCTATCCTTTCTCCGGTTTTTTCTCAAAAGACGAGATCCTGACGCTCGCGTACGGACATCACCGGTCGATCTATTTCGCGGCGCTTGTGACAGCCGGTTTGACGGCATTTTACATGAGCCGCGCCTGTTGGATAGCGGTCTTGGGCGAAAAAAGGATTAATAAGCACGCGCAGGGTCACGACGCCGTTCATGAAGCGCCGCCCATCATGAGTTATCCTTTGATCATGCTTGCGATCCTCTCGTGTGCCGGCGGTTTCATCGGCATCGGGCAATTTCTCACCGGCGAGCGCGCACACGAGGCGCCGCTTAATATGGTTGTGGCGGTCACGTCCACCCTAGCCGCATTGGCCGGGATAGGCCTGGGCACACTGCTTTATGCAAAACTCGGATCCAAGGCGGATCCGCTTAAGCAATTTTTTGGGATTGTTTATAACTTCGTCGTTAAAAAATACTACCTCGATGAGTTTTTCAGCGGCATCGCCAATTTTTTCAATACTACACTCGCCAAAATTCTTTATTGGTTTGACTGGAATATCGTCATTCAAAAAATGGTCAACGGAACGGCAGGCATTACTTCGGGCGTCGCCGCCATTTTAAGGCTCGCTCAGACCGGTTATGTCCAGACTTACACGGCGGTATTCGGCCTTGGACTGGCCGCCATGGTTTACTTTATGCTATTGAAAGGTTAATGCTTTGTTGACGCTCGGACCCATTACATGGATCTTACTTTCGCCGGCACTCGGCGGATCGCTTCTTTTCTTCATTCCCAAAGAAAAAACTGAATGGCTCAAGCGGATCTCTCTTCTTTCGGTTTGCTCATCTCTTTTTTTCGCGGCGGCCGCTTTCATAAAATATGACCGGATGACCGCGGGTTATCAATTCGTTGATAAGATTGATTGGATCCCGTCGCTCGGCATCGCGTATCACGTCGGTGTGGACGGCATCAACCTGGTACTCCTCTTGATGACCGCGATCCTGGCGTTTGCCGGGGTCATCGTCTCGTGCTCGATCAAGGACAGACTCAAAGAATACCTGATCTTTTATCTTTTTCTGATCGTGGGATGCTTCGGCGTATTGAGTTCGCTTAATATTTTTTTCATGTATTTTTTTTACGAAACCGCCGTCGTGCCGGTTTTCCCGCTCATCGGCGTCTGGGGATCGGGCAACAAAGAATACGCGACGATGAAGCTGACTCTCTACCTTACGCTGGGAGCCGTGTTGGCGCTTCTAGCGCTTTTGGCGCTTTACTTCGTGACGGGCCTCAACACATTTGATTTAACGATCATTGAAAAATCGGTTTTGCTCAATCCCCTGCCGATCGCTTTCCAGCGCTGGGCGTTTCCCCTGATCATGGTGGGCTTCGGCGTGATCCTGACCCTCTGGCCGTTTCACACCTGGTCGCCGATGGGTTATGCGGCCGCGCCGACATCCGTCAGCATGCTGCACGCGGGTGTCTTAAAAAAACTAGGCGCCTACGCGATCATTCGCCTCGGCATCGGTCTTATGCCGGACGGCGCGCGGATATGGATGCCCTTGGTCGCGTGGATCGCCGTCATCAACATCATTTACTGCGGACTCGTCGCGTTTACTCAAAAAGACTTAAAATTTATATTGGGTTATTCCAGCTGCAGCCATATGGGTTACATTTTGCTGGGCCTTTCCTGTATGACCCCGATCGCGCTCAACGGCACTGTTTTTTTTATGTTCGCACACGGCATCATGGCGGCCCTCGGATTCGCGTTGGTCGGTTTCATTTATGAACAGACGCATACCCGGCTAATCGATGACTGGGGAGGATTTGGAAAGAAAATTCCGTTCATCGCGAGCATTTTTGTAATGATGTCGTTGGCGTCGGCGGGACTTCCCGGATTCGCTAATTTCGTCGGAGAAACCATGATCCTCCTTGGCGCGTGGGACAAATACCGCCTGCAGGCTATGTTTGCGGTAGCAGGTCTTGTCATCACCGCCGGTTATATGCTAAAAATGGTCAGAGGTTCCATGCAGGGGCCTCTCAACGCCCATGGCCATTCCCTAAACGACGCGAAAGGACTCCAAAAGCTCCCGTATTTGATCCTGATCGTTATTTTACTTGTGGTCGGTTTTTTCCCGTCTTTACTTCTCAACACTATTTCCTCCGGCACAAAACCGACCTTAGACCGCATTCAGTCCGCGCAAGACCGCGCAAATGGGGAGATCGTAAACCATGCCTTTTAATTTTCCCTGGTGTCTTTTTCAGACTGAGATCGGCTTGATCGCGCTGGCGCTGGGATGCCTGCTCCTCGACTTATTTCTAAAGTCCGACGAACGAAGAGGAAAGATCTTGGCAGACACGGCCATGATCGGCGTTGCGCTTTTATTTTTTAATCTCTGCTTGCAATGGGGCCGTTTCGGATCAGCCCTCAGAGGCAGTTTTGTTCAGGACGGGATCTCTTTCTTCTTCAAAATTCTTTTTCTTCTGGCCGGGTTTTTTACGCTTTTTATGATGAGAGAGTATAAAGACCACCTCAAACGCGGCCACGGGGAATTCACGCTTCTTCTTTTATTCAGCTTGATCGGTATGGTATTTCTTACTTCCGCGAACGACTTTCTTTTGTTTTTTGTGGCCCTTGAAACGCTCACCGTGTCCTTGTATATCATGACCGCTTATCTCAGGGAAAAAAATACCTCGATTGAAGCAGGAGTCAAATACCTGATTCTAGGGGCTCTCTCGACTGCGATATTTCTATACGGATTAAGTTTCGTCTACGGCGCCACAGGAAGCACGTCTTATCAGGGGATCCACGATAAGCTGATCCAGGGAGGCGCGCTGCCGAGCGCGTTTACCTTCGGCATGATCCTTGTGGTCGCGTCACTTGGTTTTAAAATCGCGGCTGTTCCGTTTCAGCTTTGGGTTCCCGATATTTACGAAGGCGCCCCCATCCCCGTGACGGCGTACCTCGCGATCGGGTCAAAAGCGGCCGGATTCGCGGCGCTTGTGAGACTGATACTCACCGCTTTCGCGCCGTCCACTCCAAGCCTATCGATCCTTTTTTCCGTGTTGGCCGCCTTGACGATCATTTACGGAAACCTGGGCGCGATCCCTCAAACCAATATTAAACGGCTTTTAGGTTATTCCGGTATCGGACACGCCGGGTATATGCTGATCGGTCTGGCCGCTTTTCATGCCTCGGGAAGCGAAGCACTTCTCTATTATCTGCTCAGCTACCTTTTTAGCACCGGTGGCGCGTTTCTGGTCCTTTTGGCATTATGTAATTTTGTGAAATCTGATGACATTAGCGAGCTTGCGGGACTTTCACAGAGATCTCCCTTGTTAGCGGCGGGAATGCTTTTATCCTTATTGTCCTTGGCGGGGGTGCCACCCTTGGCTGGTTTTTTCGCGAAGTTCTACTTGCTGTGGGCCGGCGTGAAGGCCGGCTTTTTGTGGCTGGCAGTCATCGGCGTCTTAAACGTCATCACGTCACTTTATTATTATCTTAAGATCGTCAAGGTCATGTATATCGACAAACCCGCCGATCCGACCGCCATTTCTGTGACCCTCGACCAGCGGGTCATGCAGTATATTTCGATCTTTGGGATCCTGCTTTTGGGAATTTACCCGGGGCCGTTTGTCCGGCTCACACAAGCGGCGATTGCAAGCTTTATACGATAACTCCCGAAGTTTTTTGCTAACTTTTCGCTAAGACCGCAAGTGAAATACCAAAATAAACCACTAACGTTTGAAGATCACAAATGGCCAGCACCAAAGGTCCCGATGCGATTGCGGGATCGATCTTGAACCGTTGGAATAAAAGAGGCAGTAAAAAGCCGATCAGTCCCGAAATGATAATGGCGAGCGTCATGGAACCCCCGAGGGCTGCTCCTAAGAGATTATTTTTCTGCCATAGGTAGGCAAATGTTCCAACGATCGTTCCGCAGACAATCCCAATAAAGACTCCGACTATCACTTCTCTAAAAAATAAACGTCCTAGATCTTTAATGGAAACGTGCCCAAGCGTAATATTTCTTATGGCGATGGTAGCACCCTGAACACCGGTACTTTCAGAGAGGCCCAAAACCACCGGCACGAATAGAAATAGAACCGCTATTGTTTGGAGGTTGTCCTGAAAAAATCCTAATAGCAGCGCGCAGAGAAGACCGCTGGCGATGCTCACCAAAAGCCACGGCAGCCTGAGCCTCATAACCACGGCAATAGACCTTGTTTTAACTTCCTCAGAGCTTGTGCCGACAATTTTGGCAATGGTATCCGCGGCCTTTTCCTCGACCGCCTCCAACACACTGTCAGCGCTGATGACCCCCACAAGGCGCTGAGCCTGGTCCACCACCGGGAGGCCCAGGTACCGGTGCCGCTGAAGCAATTTGGCGACGTCGCCTTGAGACATCCCGGTTTCCACTTGAACCACCGGACCGATGAGTATATCTTTGACCGGTGT
>PEWW01000062.1 GCA_002779345.1 Candidatus Omnitrophica bacterium CG07_land_8_20_14_0_80_50_8
ATGCCATTCGAATGAAAAAAACAGCCGGCGTGGACGGCATCATGATCGGCCGCGGCAGTTTGGGTAATCCGTGGATATTTAAAAACTTAGAAAGCGCCCTTAAAGGCCAAGGGGAATTGCCGGCGCCGGGTCTTGATGAGAAGAAAAAAGCGCTTCTAAAACATTTCAAGCTGGAGCTTATTCATCGTGAAGAAAAAATGGCGGTGCTTCATATGCGCCGTATCGCCTGTTGGTATTTTAAAAATATGCCCGGCGGTCACACCTTTAGAACCGCCATCAATGTTTGCAAAAATGCCGCGCAGATAAGGACACTCATCAAAGACTTTGAATCAACGAACCGTTCAGTGATTAACGGGTAATTTTTAGTATTTTGTATTTTAATATACCTGCGGGGATTTTGATTTCCGCGGTATCTCCCACCTTGAGGCCCAGAAGGCCTTTGGCGATCGGAGCGGTGATAGAAATTTTTCCCTCATCAAAATTGGCCTCATCCTGCGGAACGATGGTGTAGCTAAACTCATCGTTAGTCTTGAGATCCTTCAGCAAAGCGGTCGCGCCGATCAATACTTGGTCATTAGGAATCTTTGACTCGTCTATAATTTGAACGCGCGTCAGCTTGTCCTGGGCGTTAGCGATATTTCGCTCATTCATCGCTTGGTTGTTCTTGGCCGCGTCATACTCGGCGTTTTCTTTCAAATCTCCGAATGCCCTGGCCTTGGCGATATCCTGCGCGATCGCGCGACGCTTAGTAGTTTTCATGATCTCCAACTCTTTGACCAGTTTGTCGTAACCTTCCCTGCTCATCGGAACCTTATCGCTCATAAAACGACCCTTTCAATAAAACCCTAGCCGTGTGCTAAAAAACCTGATGGGGCCTTTTCAGCAAACGGTCAGTATATCAAATTAATTTGCCAGCGTCTACCAGGCGTTCCACCGGTAGGCCGATCGCGTTTGTCAGGGAACCCTTCACCTCGGCGATGATATTCGCTCCTTTGAACTGGATCGCGTAGGCGCCGGCTTTGTCCATGGGATTTATTTTTTTAAAATAGAGCTCCATGGCGCGGTGATCGAGCGGCCTCAAGCGCACGCGCGTCTTTTCAAAGAAAACATTTTTTTTCTGTACGTGATGATTTTTCACGTTCAAAACCGCCACGCCGGTGTAAACCGTGTGCCAGCGGCCTTGGAGCGATCCTAATATTTTAAAGGCGTCGCGGCAATTATTCGGTTTTCCTATGATCTTACGGCCGCAATAAACGATCGTGTCAACACCCCATATCGTCCCCTGTCTAATCCTCGATAAGCACGAGGCCGCCTTGCCTAGCGCATGTCTTTTGACTAGGACACCCGGCGAGGCGTGAGGATGATTTTCTTCCGTATAATCCGGCGCCATAGGCTTAAAGGCAATGCCGAATTCTTTCAGAATCCGCCGCCGCCGCGGAGAGGTGGACGCTAGGTAGATCATGCGCGTCTAATACTTTCTGCGGCGCTGCGGCCCGCGAGCGTCCCGCTAGACCAGGCCCATTGGAAATTGAAACCACCGATACGACCGTCGACATCCAGGATCTCACCGCCAAAATAGAGCCCGGAAACTATCTTTGATTCCATCGTTGCGGCCTTCACCTCTTTTAGGTTCACTCCCCCCGATGTCACCTCGGACTTTTGGTATCCCATAACACCGGTGACCGCTAAAGGACAATTCAACAGCGCGTGAATCAAACAACCGCGCGACACCGTAGAATACCGCTTGAGAGTCACACTCCCGTCCAAGGCCGTCTTTCTTAAAAAGGTACTCACAAATCGCGCCGGCAGAGAAAATTCATCCGTCAGAAAATTTCGGACAAGCCGCGCAGGATACCTGACGATCGCGCGCATCCAAGTTTTTTTCAGGCTTTCTTCTGTTTCTGACGGTAAAAAACTCGCTTGTATCTCAAACTGATTTTTAGGATCGGCTCCGGAAACAAAACGGCTGATATCCAACGCAACCGGACCGCTGAAACCAAAATGCGTAAATAAGAGCGCCCCCGCGCGGTCGGCTCTTTTTTTTCCGGATTCAAAAAATGAAAGCCTCGCGTCCAGAGCTACACCGCTTAAAGACCGCCAATCCTCATCGGTACTCGTCAGGGGCGTCAACGCGGGTGTTGTTCTGACGATCGAATGGCCGAGAGTTTTAGCGATGTCGAGCCCCGCGCCATCGCTGCCCGTTTGGGGGTACGACAATCCGCCGGTAGCCAGCACCACTCGCTTGGCCGCTATTTCAAAATGGTTATCTGAACCCTTCAAACAGAAGACATCCCCCGTCTTCTTAATTTCTGCCACCGAGATACCGGTTTTCAGCATCACCCCGAGCCGTTCAACTTCCGCAAGAAGCGCCTCAAGCACGGTTTTTCCGGAATGCGTCGCCGGAAAATATTTTCCCGTCGGTTCCAACACAAGCGGCACGCCAATCGCCTCGAAAAATTCGATGGTTTGGGTGGGTGTAAATGCCTCTAAAACATGTTTTACCGCATGACGGGGACCGCCTTCATAATCCTGGGGCGTTACACGCACATGAGTCACATTACAGCGGCTGCCGCCTGACATTAATATCTTGGCGCCGATTTTTTGACGGGAATCTAATAGGAGGATTTTAATTTTTGATGGACCTTGCCGCGCCGCCGCGATGGCAGCCATCAGTCCCGCGGCGCCCGCGCCGACAACGACTATCAACGTTTTTTTTCTAGCCAAAGACCAAACGTCGCAAGTCTCTTGATGTCAACCCATGGCTTCTTTGAATAAAGCATCGCGAAAGTAATTTTCTTGTCCGACGCGTAATCGGTTTCTACGAAGGTGTGTCGTGAGGCATAAGTCCAGCCGGTTTTTCCCTTCACAAATCCGGGCGTGCGCCAAAGCATTTTATTGTGGCTTCGGATAAAAATAATTTTATTGTCACTGCCCCGAAAAGAGGCCGTGGCGATACCCATGATTTGATCAATTATTTTATTTTTAACCGCAAAACGCATGAGGCGCGCCAAATCCATCGCGGTGGAGTATTGAGTTTGACCTTTTTCGGTTAAACCGGTTGCGTTAATAAATTTTGTGTCATTCATCCCGAGCGTTTTGGCCTTTTGGTTCATGAGTTTCACAAATTCTTTTTCATCGCCCGAAATTGCCTCCGCAAGCGCTAGGGACGCATCGTTGGACGATGACACCAGCGCAGCCACAATCAAATCGATCGCACGATACTTTGCGTTGACAGTCAAGCCGGCCTTGCTTGGAGAAATATTAGCCGCGCAAAGACTTATCGGAATTTCCTGGTTAAATTGGAGGCGTTCAAGAGCCACGAGCGCCGTCATAACCTTGGCGGTGGAGGCGGGGGGCAATCTCAAATCGGCGTTCTTGCTGTAAAGCACTCCCCCCGCTATCGGAATCAATGATCACCGCCGACTGGGCGGTCAAGTCCGGCGCGCGCACCGACTGCGCCTCAAGCGGCGCGTCCACTGCCAGGATAAACCAGGCCGTAAACGCGGCAAAAAAACTCTGATCAATTGATTCATTGAACGCAGGACAAGGGCGCCTTCAAGGATTAGAAGCGCATATTGAGATTGGGTTCCCCATTCTCGTTAATGTCAACGCTGGAATTCTGATCCGCGTAAAAAGTGGGCCGCTTATTTTTTGGTTGGGTTTTTTCATCTATCGAAAGGGGCTCAAGCTTTGAGCTGTCCACCGTTACGTTCGTGCTTTTGCGCGATGAAGCGCTCGGCTCGGCCGCTTTGCTTGCGGCGTTAAAAAAACAAGCACCCGCGAACACGCACAATAAAAACTTAACACCGAACACCCGCATCCATGATTTATGGCTCATCTTCATTTTTAGGAATCACCTGTTTTTTGCCAAACCGATCTCGAGTAAAACTCTTGGCGGTTTTGGCCTCATCGGTCACCTCGACCGTGTCGTGAATACTCCTATGGGCCCGGCGTTCCAATTTATTTAAAGATCGGTTCGTCCCCATAGGTTCCAACGGTTATCATACCATGACGCAAATAAAAAGAAAAATCCCAAGCAGAATAAAGATCAACGCTAAGAGCCCGATCCGCGTCTTGAAAAACCAGCGCCTGAGGCCTACCAGCACGCCTCCGGAAATTTCCGTAGGCTTGCCGCAATGACGACAGGACAGATCCATTTTTGTGTACGGCCATCCGCAGGCAGTGCAAACGCCTGCCCGAATACCTTCGGCTTCCTCTTCGCGCCATTTCTTCTTGAGAGACTCAGGGATCTCGACCTCCTTTGTTTCCCAATCCGGTACGTCACTTTCGCGCTCTTCGTACATGCCTTGGATCCATGGTTGGTTAGTTGAAATGAAAATCCCCCTGTTGCTCTGCTTTTAAAAGCCAAGCAACAGGGGGATCTTTACAAACGAACGTCTATTATATTTTTACGACGTTGGTGGCTTGTTCGCCCTTGGGACCTTCAGTGATCTCGAAAGATACCTGTTCGCCCTCGGCTAACGTTTTGAATCCCTCGCCCTGAAGCGCTGAATAATGGACGAACACGTCCTTCTTCCCGCCTTCGGGGGTGATGAATCCGTAACCTTTTTGTTCATTAAACCACTTTATCTTGCCAATACTCATACTACTTCTGCCCTCCTTTTTTTACCCAGATAAGACTGGGCTTAGTTTATTATTCCAAAGGTCTCTGACCAATAGGGGGTTATCTGATAATAATATTCAATATGATTTATTCAAAGTAATTCGTCAACATAGGGTTTACTTAACACAGGTTAATTATAGGATGAATTTAAATGGGTTTATGGGTGCTCCATGCAATCTGACTTCATAGTGGAGATGCGGTCCTGTTGTAGTGCCTGAGGAGCCTGTATGAGCGATGATATGGCCTCTCGGCACCTTCTTTCCCAAGACTACCTCGGTTCTCGAGAGATGGCCATAGATAGTGGTGATGCCGTACCCGTGGTCCAACTCAAGAAACCTACCGTATCCATCGTTATAGCCTATATAAGAAACTGTTCCGTCTGCAGGTGCCAAAACCTGTGTTCCAGTACTGCAGGATATATCAATACCGCTATGGAATTCACTTTTACTGCTGAATGGAGACAACCTATAACCGAAACTTGAGGTTATAAGACCTTTCAGGGGCCATAGATACGGGCTTGAGGAGCGGCGGTTCCTATAGCCTTCGAAGAACTCAAGCAACCTTTGAAGGCTCGTCTTGCGTCCAGATGCC
>PEWW01000112.1 GCA_002779345.1 Candidatus Omnitrophica bacterium CG07_land_8_20_14_0_80_50_8
TCAACGGTGTAGCGGAAGCCGACGCCCTGCACCCTTCCGCTAAAAAACACATGAACGCGATGAGTGATCTTTAATTTTCGTTTCTTCATAAATCTCCTTCATGATTTAACAGCCGCCTTTTTCGCCAAACGGCTTTTTGGACGAGACATTCTATCAAATTTCTACGCTGAGTTCAGGCATAATTTTCAGGAAAAAAGCCTTATCTTTTGGGTGAGTCAGGAGCTTTGGGACTTTCTGTGCCGGCACCCACCGCGCTTGGGGATTATCAGGGTCCAACGGTTTCAAATTTTCCTCTTCTGTCCGGAACAAAAAAAGCTCGATCGTCTTCAATTCGGAGGCGTCTGCCTCCCGGCCGGGCAAACCTATCCGATGACGCTGGTAGCTTCCCAGCGTTTTGATCAACTGCAATTGACTGATCCCGGATTCCTCATAGATTTCCCTCTTGGCGGCTGCCAGGGCCGTTTCCCCCGAATCGACGTGGCCTTTGGGCAAAGACCAGGAATTGCCGTGCTGATTCACCACGAGGATAAACCCTTTTCGGTTCATCACGACGCCGCCGGCGCTTTTGGTATATTTCATAGGTTCATCATATCATTTCGAAAAGCTTCGCGCTATCTTTTGGGGATGGGCAAAAAACAAAAAAGCCGGATTGCTCCGGCTTTTATTGGACGACCTCTCCCAATCAAAAATTATGGTTCTCTAGTCACGCAACGCAGGCTGTTCTCCCGTTATTTTTTTGTAAATGCGGAGACTTCCTCGATAAATCTCCAATACACCTGCGGTGCTATTGCCTTATCCTCATGAATGGGCTTATTAAATTCTTTTTTAAATTCAAATCGCTTTAAACTAAAAAAATCCGCCGATTCATCATTCAGCGGACTTGGGTAAATGGGGCGATTCAAATTATCCTTCAACGTAACACCTATTTCCTCATTAGAAAGATCGCATAGACAAGCTGTAGCCAAAAGTTACCTGAAGAATTGCGACTTGTCAAGGGCTCCGGAGAATTTTCCTAAAAATCGGTACACAAAGATGGCCGCAATTACCGAACGAAGCTCGAACCTTTTTCGAACGAATGTCTGCCTGCTGGAAACTGAAATTCAATGTCTATGGTTCATCACAGCTGTCTAAATTAGACACGTGTGATGGTTCATAGACAATTTACTCTATAGGTTCGCACTGCGTTCAGCCATTGCGATGCAAAAATAAAATCGTCGGGATGCAGGGATTTGAACCCTGGACCTCCTGGTCCCGAACCAGGCGCGCTAGCCAAACTGCGCTACATCCCGAAGAAGCAATTATAAATGAGTTGGAGTATTATGTAAATGTCCGGAGCGAATATCTATTTCTTCGTCTTTCAACGCTTTGTAAATAAGAATCTGTGTGGTTGTGGATTTTTGATCGACGATCCACTTGATTCCAAAAAAAAGAGCCACCGCTAAAAACTGAAAAAAATACCGATAAAATAAAAACGAGCCTATAACACTAATCGTTGCAAGCGTTAGCCAACAAATATTATACAATTTTTGCGCCCCAAGAGGCTTCTTGAACGGTGTGATAGATTTCTTGCAGTAAGGACATTGGACGCCCGTGGATTTGGAAAACAGTTTTTTTGCCTCTTCGATCCACTCCGACGGAGGATCCCCGATTTCTTCTTCAGCCTCTTTAACTATAAGCGGTTTCTCTGTTTTTCTTCGTTTGAAATAATCTGAAATTTGTTTATCTAACATATCCATTTTCTATGCCCTGCTGTACTAGACGACAAGCGCCCCTGTTTTCGTTCACCCCACCGCCTGTTTTTTTTCGATTTAAGAAATAAATCGGCCGTCTTCGACGGCAAAACAGGCGGTGGGGTCACTCCAAAAGACCTTTTTCTAAAAAAATCTTTCGAATCTTCTCTTTAGACCTGCGAATAATAGTCGATACCGTGTCCTGAGACAAACCAAGCGTTTCTGAAATTTCCCGATGTGTTTTTCCGTCCATATAATGCCATTCGACGCAAAGCCTTTCCTTCGGGGATAACGCTTCTATGACTTGGGCAATTAAAACATCTTTTTCGCGAGAAACAGCCTGAACGCCCGTCTGGAGCCTATCCGGCGTTTCCAAAACGTCCAGCCTCCTTTCCCGCCTTCCGAGGATTTTAATTTTGTCCAGGGCCGCATGAGAGGCCATGACCGTTAGAAACTTTCGGACGCTTGCAATCTGTTTTAATTTTTTAAGCTCGTTTTTTTCAAGCAGTTTTTCAAAAATTTCCTGAAATATTTCGTGCGCCAGGTCTTCTTTTCCTGAGACAGCGCAAGTTCCCAAAACCTTCCAAATACTCCAATAGATGAGCTTGGAAAAACGTTCAACAAAAACGTCCCAAGACTCTTTTTGCTTCCGAATACACCCGGTAATAAGCTCCTGATCGCTCAGAGATTCCGACATGCCGCGTCGTGTCAAGTTCCGATTTTTACGTTCCGTAAAATACGTTCTAACGTGGCCACCGCCGAAAGGATAGCCAGACGACTTGTTTTGGGATTTTGTTCCGAAGGAAAATTTTCAGTCCTCGTGTAAAAGGATCCGAAATCGCCCTGGACGTACACTTCGTGGACATTCACAAGCATGTGAGGGCTGGCAATGATGCGCACCCGGGTTTTCCTAGCCCCCAAACCCGCCAGGCTCAACGTCGCGGAAACATTAATATTTTTAGGGAAACCCCTCACCGCCGAGACGGCGTTGCCTTCAAACAACACTTTTTCCTGTTTTAAATTCTTAAGAGGAATCCCGTGTTTGATAACATGGGGAGCGTCCTCAAAACCGTGAGGCGGTTTTCTCGTCGTCAGGGTCACTCGATAGATCTTTCCTATCGCGGCTGCCTTTAACCCGTCAATGCCAACCACGCCGCCGCTGGGGAAATACAGACAGCAACGGTGGGTTCTGGCTAATTCAAAAATTTCTTTTTCCTTTCCGAGGATACCCCCGACGCTCATGATCATCACGTCTTTCCCCATCGCCAGCGCTTTTTTGGCTATTTCGTACGAGGCGTGCTTGGACGCCGCCTCAATCACGAGGTCGCACTGCCGAAACAGCCTATCCATCGTCAATAGCTTTGGCTTCGGATTCAAAATGTGTTGAAGCTTACGCATGTGGGACACGTCTGTATCCGCCAGCGCCTCAAGCGTCACCTGGTCCGAAAATCTTTTCTGACAGGCCAACGCGAGCTCTTTGCCGATCGTGCCACAGCCGACAATCCCGACCTTAATCATCTACGGTCTCCTCGTTGGAAAGTATGTTTCACCTTTTTAATACGGTTCTGGTGGTCTACAAAAACAATCTGCGGACGATGTTTTTTGATTTCCCTCTCCGTCATCAGACTATAGGAAATAATAATGACCGTGTCCCCGACTTCGGCCCATCGCGCGGCGGCGCCGTTCATGCAAATAGTCCCTGAACCGATCGGACCCTCGACCGCATAAGTTTCGACGCGTGACCCGTTATGAAGATTCACAATTTGGACACGTTCAAAAGGCAAAATGTTCGCCGCGTTAAGAAGCACCTTGTCGATCGTAATAGAGCCTGTGTACTTGAGATTCGCCTCAGTCACCGTTGCGCCGTGAATTTTAGATTTCATCAACGTTCGAAGCATTAGCGCACCTTTATTAACACGTTATCAATCAGCCGCGTCTTGCCAAAAAAAACAGCCGCCGCCGCCAACACCCTCGATCCAGCCTTGAATTCTATCACAGATTCGAGTGTCTGGGCATCGACAATCTCAACGTAGTCGATTCGGCCGTGACGCAGACCCTTGAGTCTACTGTGTATCGCTTGTTTGATATCCGCCCATGCGCGGGGGCCTTGTTTTACGCGCCGTTGGGCGTCTTTGAGCGACTGATAAAGCAACGGGGCCTCTTGACGTTGGGCCAAAGACAAGCGCACATTCCGAGAGCTCATTGCCAATCCGTCAGCTTCTCTTACAATGGGCATCAAAGTAATCTTCACGGGAAAATCAAGATCCCGAACCAATTGCTTAATCACACAAAACTGCTGGTAATCCTTTTGCCCCAGATACAGCGTGTCGGGCATGACGCTATTTAAAAGTTTTAAAACTACGGTGCAGACGCCCGCAAAATGGGTCGGGCGGGTCAGGCCGCAAAGCGGGCGGCTTAATTTTTTAACAGAAAGAGAGGTTTGAAAATCGGCTTTATAAAATTCCTCAGCCAAGGGCGCGAATAAAAAATCTGTTTTTTCATGTTCTAAAAGTTTTTTGTCGTGCGCAAAGTCACGAGGGTAAAGATCAAGATCCTCCTTGGGCCCGAACTGAAGCGGATTCACAAAAATACTTGCCACTACTATATCGTTCTCCCGCCGCGCGCGGCGCACCAGGGACAGATGCCCCTGGTGCAAAAATCCCATCGTGGGGACAAAACCGACCCGTCGGCCCCGGTTTCCGGCGCTTGCGAGCGCGCGCCTAAGCGCTTTGGAATCTTTGAGAACCTTCATGCGGAAGCAACGCCTCCATAAGCTCTTTGATTGATTTGTTCAGGCGCGGATGCACCAGATGGGGAGCGATTTCAAAGAGAGGTTTTAAAACAAACAGTCTTTCGGCAAGTCTGGGGTGCGGAATGGTAAGGCTTTTGCCTTTTACGATCACTATGTCGTCATAAAATAAGATATCCAAATCCATCGGCCGCGGAGCGTTAGGTTCGGCTTTGACTCGGCCAAGACGGCGCTCAATCATTTTTAGCTGTGTCAAAAGGTCCAACGGCATTAAGTCAGCGTCTATCTTGATGGCGCCGTTTAAAAATTTTCCCTGAGGAGGTCCGCCTTCGGGTTCGGTCTCAATGAGGGGTGAGACAGCAAGCACTTTTATGTCCTTGTGTTCCTTCAACAGAGCCGTCGCTTTTTCAATATTCGCCCGGCGGTCGCCTGTGTTTGAACCGATCCCCAAATAAACGATAGCCACTAAAAGAATCTCCTCATGCGCGAGAGCGCTTCACGAATTTCGGGCTCCTCGACCGTCAGGGTGAAGCGCACGCAGCCCTCTCCCGACGGTCCGAACCCGACTCCGGGGGTGGCCACAATCCCCGCCTTTTCAAGCAACGCTTTGCAGAAAGCG
>PEWW01000131.1 GCA_002779345.1 Candidatus Omnitrophica bacterium CG07_land_8_20_14_0_80_50_8
GCTCCGCGGACTCGCCGCAGGCGCACCAATGGTATTCCCCGGGTTGGACGTCCATCACAAACGGCACGTTTTGTTTAATACTCATGATGCCTCCTAATGGTTAAAGTACCCCGGTTCGTTTCCCGGTTTCCACTTGATATTACATCCCCTACTGGGTTTTTGCCTCAAGCCGACGGGTCTGCCCGTTAAGACGGCCTCAATGGCATCCCTCAGATCGCGGCCGGTCACCGGTTTTCCGTTTCCAGGCCTTGAGTCATCCAACTGTCCGCGGTACACCAGCTCACGCGCGGCGTTAAACAGAAAAAAATCGGGCGTACAGGCCGCTGTAAAAGACTTCGCCGCGCACTGGCTCTCATCGTAGCAAAGCGGGTAAATCAGCCCAATCTCCAGGGCAAATTCTTTAAGATTCGCCGGTGAATCCTCACGGTAATTTTTAGCGTCATTTGAGCTAATCGCCACGATCCCAAGCTCTTTAGTTTGATAATCCCTTCCTAATTGTGAAAGCTGTGCTTTGATGTGTTGGACATAGGGGCAATGACGGCATATAAACATCACCAGCAGGGGCGGGGTGACCCCGTCCCTGCCTGAAAAATCTGTTAACGAAACCTTCTTCCCCGAGACAACGTCGGTCAGCGAAAAATCAGGCGCTTTGGTTTTAAGCGCGAGCATTGTGGAAGGCGTTAAAGACATGGCGCTTTCATAACTCGTCATCCTCCGAGGGTTTTGGCGGTGGCGGCGCCTCCGGCTTCTTAAATCGATCTTCGGTGCAGTCATAAAATCTGGCGCCGTTCCATTTATAGATCCTCTCATAACTGTCCTTCTTAGGATCCCGGCCCGGCCGGTCGTCGCGGTATTTGGCTACCATTTCATTCACACCGTCACGATCCGTGTCTTTTTCAACGAAAGAAGGAAAATTGGAGTAAACCAAAAGCTCTTCTTTGATGTGCCGCCCGTCAAACGAATAGACTCTGCGGTCAATGTTCGATCCCCTTTTCGCGTCGACGACAATAAACGGCTTGATCTTCGGCGAAAGAACCAACGCTTTTAAGTAGGTCGTATCGAGGTTGAGTCCTTCTTTAAGCGGTACCGAATAGGTCTTTCCCAACGATTTTATCTCAAAACTGGCCGTGCAATTGCCATAATCATCCGGTTCGCTATAAAATAAAGAAACATTTTCCATTTTCCCGTCCCCGTCCAAATCCACGGGCTTCAGTTCATCGACGGAAACATCAGCCGATGCGCGGGCCGGCCAAACTATCAGTGCTAACGCCAGGCATAACCATCTGAAAAAATGGCTCATAGAACCTCGTTTGTGTGTCACAACCAAATTTTAATCATTCTAACGCACCGGCAAAGCGAAGCTCAACTAAAATCTAGTCCATTTTTTTCTTTCGTAAAATCTGCTCCATTGGTATAGTACAATCATGATCCGGGATCGACTCGTTTCATTTTTCTCTGTTTCCCTGCTGATTTTTATCTTTTACCAAATCTGCCTGATTTTTTCAATTTTCTTCGAGCCTATCTTCTGGGCTTGTGTTTTAGCTTTCGTTTTCTATCCGCTTTATAATAAATTACTCAAAGGGCTGAGCAATCATAAAACGCCCGCGGCGCTGTTGACGCTCCTAATCATTCTTCTGACCGTCCTGCCGCTTTTGGCGATACTGATCGTGCATCTTGCGATTGAGGCCGCCAGATTCTATCACTTCTTTTGGAACGCCGTTGAGACCGGACGTCTGAAAGATCTGATGGATCATGTCCGGCAGCTGCCGTTCGTCCACCGGCTTGAATCTCATGAGGTTTTGGCGAGTTTTATCCACAAAAACTCCCAGAGCTGGGTATTAAACGCCGCGAAGAGCCTGGGCAGTTTGACCGCGAGGCACGCCGCCCTCATCACCAAAAACATTTTTCTGTTCGGGCTAGATCTGGTTTTGACCCTTTTTCTCTCTTTTTTCTTTTTGAAAGACGGCGACAAGATCTACCGTTTTATATATACGATCACACCGCTGGATGAACCGGACAAAAAACATATCTTTGAACAAATTACCAACACTTTTGCGGCGGTGATCCACGGACAGATTTTGACCGCTATCGCCCAAGCGATCGTGGCCGGTATCATTTTCTGGTCACTTAAACTGCCGCTTCCCATTTTTTTTGCAAGCCTCACGTTTCTTGCGGCGTTTATTCCGGTGATGGGAGCGTCGTTGGTATGGGGCGCGTTCGTGATCTACTTTGTCATGGGTCAGCAATTCCACAAGGCGCTTCTTTTATTTCTTCTGGGGACCTTCATCATCAGCTTGGTGGATAATTTCCTGAAACCGTTCTTCATCGGCGAAAAGACAAAACTTCCCTATCTGCTTCTCTTCTTAGGAATTCTGGGAGGTCTCACACTCTATGGATTTGTCGGGATCTTTCTGGCGCCGGCTGTCATTTCGCTTTTCTTTGCCCTGATCAGAATTTACCGCGCGAAATATTTTAAGTAGCTCAAAAATCCCATTCGATCATATCGCTTGCGGCTGACCTTGAGGCGGCGTCGACGGAAATGGTCAGGTCATCAATGACCTTCGGCGGAATAAAATACATCACATTCTCTGTGGGTAGACCCCGTCGTATGGAGCTGGGAAACATAAAATAAATCGTATTATTTAAGTTGATCGTCATCCAGAGGTGGATGCCGGAACCTTCCTTAATAAGGAAAGGCCTGTCGAAATCCCGTCGCGGATAGATCTCCATCGTGTCGTTAGTATCCTCATAATCGAGATTTAAATGCTCGATCATCAGACCTTCTGTGCTATCACTCCAAGTCGGCGCGGCTACTTTGAATGATTTAATCTCACCCGGAAGCTTCGAGGCCTTAGTGGCCGTACCGCCGACCGTGATTTCGCCGCCGCCTCTTGTAAAATTTTTTCCGTCCCGACCCGAGACCTTGAGTATTTCGGAAAGTACAAGCTTGAAGTTCACATATTTCCCGCGAGGCACCCTTTTATAATTGACACAGGAAAAAATCACGTCATCGGAGAGAAGGCTGTATTCATATTCCGGCGTACTGACGGTGATCCACTCGCCCGAAATGTTTTTCAATAACACTTTCTTCACGGTGACAATACAACGGCTCGCGTCGCCGGAAGCGTAGCCAAGATCGGTTCCCGCGAATAACGCCGCAACAATCAGCAGGAGGCCGGCCCAGTAACACGTCATTGGGAGGAGTCCGTGAGGAGGATAGGTAACATTTTTTACCGCGTTCGTATTAGGAATCAATACGGATATCATCGCTAGGGATCACAATCCTTTCATCATCGACTGTTATAGTCGCGCTTTTTACATTTTTCGGAGGAACGAAAACCGCGCTGGAATCTGAGGTATGCATGGTGTCGGAAAGATCCAGTACAAACCAGACGCTCACGAAAGAACGCGTGCTCACTTTCAGAGGCTTAAGGAAATCCGTCTTTCCGTAAATCATGATTTCGCCGTGTGGGGCGTCGTAGGTAAAATCAACCTGATCGAGGTCTTTTCCCTTAATCGTCCTCAGAAGTGTGATCTTGAAATTCTTGTAGTTGGCCGGAGGAACGCGCCGGCCGTTATTAAAGAAAGAAACGACGGGTTCCTGGCTCACGAGGTCCACCCGGTGGTCCGGCTCAATCACCGTGAGCCACTCGCCGGAACTCTTTTTTAACTCCACACTTTTGATCGTAATAATACATTCGGAAGGACTGTCAGAAAAAGCCACACCGGAAAAAACAAGCCCGCTTGTCAGAAAAGCTAAAAAAAACACCGTCATTTCGAGGCTTAAAAAGCCGAGAAATCTCCTCACGGATCAGGTTAATTCTTTTCCTGTCAGCTTCTTAAAAACATCCCTGTAAGCGCGGGATGTCTGAACCGCGATTGCTGACGGCAAGGACGGCGCGGGCGGCGTTTGGTTCCAGCCTGATTTCAAAAGCCAATTTCTTACGATTTGTTTGTCAAGACTAGGCTGGTCTTGGCCGGGCTTGTAGGTGTCTTTAGGCCAAAACCTTGAGCTGTCCGGCGTAAGCACCTCATCGATCAAAATAAGCTCATCCTTATAGATTCCAAACTCAAATTTGGTGTCCGCGATCAATAGGCCGCGGGTTTTCGCAAATTCAACACCTCGCTTGTAAATCTCGATTGACAGGTCCCTGATCTGATGAGCTATCTTTTCCCCCACTAGTTTAATTGTCTCATGAAGATCAATGTTCATGTCGTGGCCGACAGCGGCCTTTGTGGCGGGTGTGAAGATTGGCTGGGGCAATTCTGAGCACTGTTCCATCCCCTTCGGCAGAGCATAACCGCAGATCCGCCCTGTCTTTTGATAATCCTTCCAACCGGAGCCCGCGATAAATCCGCGAACGACGCACTCCACGGGAAGTGGCCGCGCGCGATGCACCAGCAGGGAACGCCCGGCCAGCGACGCGCCAAATTCAGTCACCAGCGGCGCGTCCAGTCCCATTTTTTCGACAGTCGCGGTGATCAGGTGATTTTTCGCCAACGCTTTAAATTTCTCGAACCAAAAAAGAGAGATTTGATTCAACACACGGCCCTTGTCAATGATCGGCGTAGGCAACACCGCATCAAACGCGCTTAAACGGTCCGTGGTCACGATCAAAAGTCTGTCATCGCCAACGCCATAAATATCCCGCACCTTGCCCCGGTTGAGAAGCGGCAACGGCAACCGCGTCTCCCACACTGTCTCGCGTTCGGTCATTTTAATCCCCATAATTTGTCAGTTGACTCTCAATATTGAATTTTTTAAATATTCCCTGATCTCCACATGCCCCGCCGCCGCCTTTCGCAAACGGTCCATGATCGCAATCCCCAACCCTTGCTCGAGCACCGCTTCGGCGACAAGGATATCGAGATTCATTTTATCAAGTTTACGAATGGTTCCAAAGAGATTCACAGCCGCTTCACGCAGATCTCGGCCGGGGCTTAAATCTTCCACGCTCTCAAAAAGAGGAGTGCCCTCTTCCGCTTTAAATAAATCCTTTCGCCCAAAATACAAGAGTCCGATACGCGGCCAGGTAATTTTCTTTTGCTGAAATAACTTTTG
>PEWW01000092.1:0-1602 GCA_002779345.1 Candidatus Omnitrophica bacterium CG07_land_8_20_14_0_80_50_8
ATCCCCCGAGGCCGCCGACCGAGAATTTTTTCGTGCGTCTCGACGGCCACCCTGACTTGCGCCCGAACGGCTTCCGGGTGAATTTCCATCAACGGCAAAAATCCATGCGTCGCCGCGCAAGTGATAATCTCAAGTTTGCCTAGATTTTGAAATTCTTTAAAAGCACGCGTTAAATTTTTTTGGTAACGCTCGCAAAAAATCTGGCGGGCCTCAATAAAAAGCTCATGGTACATTTCAGCCAGAGGCCTGAAAGCGCACTCGTTGGCGGTTCTTTCAATTTCTCTTTCGGACAGCTCAATGAGGCGGTTGATATGCCGAACGTACCGGTCCTGGAGCAAAGGATCCGTCATCATCGAAAGAAGCGTCGGCGTTAACGACATCGTGATCCTGAAATCCACGCCGTCACGCGTCAAATGATCAAAGGCCTTGATTAACGGGATATAAGTTTCGGTGATCGCTTCGTAGAACCATTCTTCTTCCAAGAAGCGCTCATGTTCCGGGTGGCGGACATACGGCAGATGCGCATGCAGAACAATTGAAAGGCAGCCTTTTTCCATAGATAAGGTTTTAAAGATTACGCCGAGACTTTATCGGAAGAAAAAATAAATCGCGTGTCGTTTGTTTTCTGTTTTTTGCCCAAGGCGCTTCGGCCGGAATTTTCCGAGGCGCCCAGACCGCGCAAATACCGTTCTAAAACTTCCTTCACGTCCAACGAGCTTTTCTGTGTGCCCAGACCGCCGGAGAGTCCAAAAATTTTCCAATACAACTCATCCGGCAAGAGCCATTCCTCGTCCAACACGTCCGATACGCCAAAACGAGGAGTGCAGACAAAGTTGGATCGCACCAAGGAAAAGAACCTGCCTCTATGCGTGCGAAAACCCAATTCCGCAACCCACCGCCGATCCGGCTTTCCCACGTCCACATACCAATTGGTCGCGACGCCAATCTCTATATCAAAAGAAACGTTATAATCCGGCAGTGATTTGTCGGTAATGTCATAAACTCTTAGGACCTTCGCTTCAATGGATTTTGCCGATCGCCTGACCAAATCCAATATTTCCATCTCACGCTCCGGGGTTGCCTCCCAGTAGGCATACAACCACCAAGGATCTCTGACAAGCAACACCAGTTTATTTTCACCATATTTGGCGGGCAATTCAAAACCGCTATATTTTGGCGGAGAACACGTCTTTGGCGTAATTTGAGTTTCTTTTGGGCGAACTGACGCGCTGACTGAAGTTTTTTTTATCTTCTTTATTTTTAATGACTTACGAGTTAGTTTTGATTTAATCTTACGGACAAACTTTGGAATGTAAAGAGCGGCTTTTCTGACGTTCTTTTTTAGTGACTTAACCTGTTTTTTCATCGCCACACCCCCAGGCCGTATTATAAGCCAAAGGCGCTTCGAAGTGCAATCAAAAAAAATGCAAAAAGATGCAAAAATTTATGAAGGCTTCTCTTTCGCAATAAGCCTAAAATTTTCATAAGATGCCCTCACGGACAACCCTGCCGATGAAAAATAACTGCCTAGCGCGCTTAAATCCTTTTCATAGACAAAACAATAAAAAAAATCCGACGCTTTGGCCTGTTCTAAAAATTTCT
>PEWW01000092.1:1613-4804 GCA_002779345.1 Candidatus Omnitrophica bacterium CG07_land_8_20_14_0_80_50_8
AAATAAAAAATGCCCGCCGGTGATTCGTGAAAATTATAAAAGTAGACAACGACTGAACGTGAAAAAAGCGGCTTTGCCAAAGACGCGATCCCTTTGATCGGGCGGCTGTAGTCATGGCTAAAAACACGGGAATACTCCAGATGCAACGCCATGACCACAATAAACATCCCCTGAACAAAGAACCTTTGATCCTCTTTAAAGAGCTTTGCCAAATAATAGCCCACCGAGATCGACAACGCCGGATAAACGGGCAACAGATACCAGTCCAACTTGGTCCGCATCAGCGTGATCACGAAAAAGATCAAAAAAATCCAAACCGCGATAAACACAATTTCTTTTTTTCTTGATCTGAACGCTTGAAAAAGAAAAACCGGCGCTGAAAATATCGAGATAAGCGTCCATGGGTGATATTTATTCACCATCGTACGAATATAAAAATACGCGTTGCCGGAATGGCCGTCAAGCACTTGAGTCGTTCGCAAAAACAAGTGTTTGGTCAGTGCGCTATGCAGATAAAGCCCGCGGTAAGCGATAGTTTCGTAAAGATTCCAAGGCAACGCGATAACGACCGCAAGGATTACTCCGACCCAATACGACGATTTCCATAAAACGTGAATCTCCCCGGCCCAAAAGCAGTAAATCCACACGATCGGCAGTACAAGGCAGGCCGTAAAACTCTTGGTCATAATGGCCAACCCGAGCGCGCATCCCGAAAAAATAAGATAACGGTTACGCTCTCGTCCCAACCAAAAAAAATAAAGTGTCACCGTGATAAAAAAAGTAATTGGCGCGTCCATCTGCCCGAACCGCGAGAAATGAATAAAATGGCTGGAGCTTAAAAGCACCAGCGCCCCGAGAAAACCGATCCAGCGATTAAAAATTTTAGATCCCAATAAATAGGTGACAAGAATCGTGCCGATCCCTGAAAGCGCCGAAAAAAAGCGCGCCGCGAATTCGTTGACGCCGAAAAGCTTGTAAAAAATAACGGTCGCCCAGATGCAAAGCGGAGGTTTGTCTGCCCAGGGGCCGCCTTCGAGCGTGAGCTTGAACCAATGGCCTGAGCGCATCATCTCCTTCGCGACCGAAGCATAGATCGCCTCATCCCAGCTCGCGAGCGAGCCTCCGCCCAAATTGACCAAATAGAACAAACCGGATAAAAGGGATAAAAAAAAGATATCATAAACCGAGTTTTTTTGGAGTTCAGAATAGGCCATAATATATTTTACGGAGAAATTCGGAGAAAATTAGAATATGAACACACCCGCCGCGACCACTGTTGTGTAACAACCCTTTTCCACCATCGCCGACTGGGTCACATTGGTCGTCTTGACGATTTTGTCGGAAATACGAAAAATTTCTTCTTTTTCATCCCAACTCTTGTCCTCATCGATATCAATCCCTAACGTAGACGCGAGCATCGCGGCGGCCAGATCCTCAGCGGTGTCCCCGGCCTCTTTTTCAGTCTGACCAAACGCGTAATATTCGCTCAGATATCCAAACGTGTTTGAATTAGACGGGATCGCACAACCGATAGAGGCGGCGATTAATCGGCGGTTTTCATTTGACGAAAGACGCGCTGTCACCGCGAACGTGATCATCCCGGGATAGATGTGCTTCGTGCCTTCATTCCTCGAAATCAATTCGCAGTTGGGAGGAAAAATGCTTGAGACGTGGACAATGTTGCATTTTTCAATCCCGGCATCACGCAAGGCCATTTCAAACGAACGAAGCTCATGTTTATGAGACCCGACGCCTTTGGTAAAAAACATTTTCTTTGGAATTAAAAGTTGCGTTCCCACGCTCAAACGTTCTTGAACGGCCGCGCCGCCGTTTGGGGGGTTGTTGGAGGCGTTGTTTTGCGGTGAATTTGCCACGTTTCTTAATATACGTTCCTCATTTTTCAAAGTCAAATGAATTATATGATTTTCCTTATTTGACTTCAAAAAAAAGCTTTGCTAAACTCACACCTATGAAATGTGATACCTGCGGTAAAGAGTCGGCGGAAGTCAAACGCGTCGTGGTGGACAAAGGTTACGACCGCGCGTCGGCCAAACCCCTCTACAACTGTCCTGAATGCTACGAAAAAAAAGAACGTTCTAAATCTTCCGCCGCATAAACCCAGTCGCCGGCAGCGGCGCGCGCTTTTTCTTTTCGCCTGGCGTCCAAAAATTCCGCTTGCGACAAGGGTTTTTCAATAAAGCCCACCTTCCAGTTTTCTTTAAATCCTTTAATGATATGCCGGATCAGCGTTTGTCTGGCAGCGGGTAAAAAAATCGCGGATTGATGAAGAATCGCGCCTCCTCTTCTACGCTGGCTGGCGCCGGCAATTTTTTTTCCGTCAAGCAAGAGGTCGTAGCAAGAGGGCGCTTCAAAACAAACGCGATTTTCTTTGCCCCGTCCCGAAGGAATGTGCCTGCAATCCGCGTAATCAATTTTAGGATACAAGGGTCTAAGGCCGCCTCGCACGGCCTCATGAACATTCAGATAAGAGTTTTTCACTGCGCCTAAAAAAAAGGGGTTGTCCCCTTTCACCGTCAGGGAAAAGGCAAGGTCGTTTCCGTGAAATACAAGCCCGCCGCCCGTGATCCGGCGTACAACCGGAATGCCCGACTTCGCGATCCCTAGGTGTGACACGGTCTTGTTGATATTCTGGAAATAGCCTATAGAATAGGCCGGCCTATCCCACGAATAAAATCGCAAGGTGGGCACGGGATCCGGACATAATTGACGCTCCATCAATATTTCATCGATGGCCATGTTGAGCACTGCGGAGCGAGGCGGATCTAAAATGAGGCGAAACTCAGCGTTCAACGACGGAAGCGCCTTGAGGTTTATAACGCAAATTTAGCTGACGGGCCGCCCGCACTTCATCAATACGGCTCACGGGCATCGTGTGCGGAGCATTTAAAACTTTTTGAGGCGTCAAACGAATCTCTTCGTTAATTTCAAATAAAATTTTTATGAATTCATCCAGCGTTTCCTTGGACTCAGTTTCGGTGGGCTCGATCATCATCGCTTCTTCTACGATCATAGGAAAATAAATGGTCGGGGCGTGAACGCCGAAATCCAAAAGACGTTTGGCGATGTCGAGAGCTTTAACTCCCGCCCTTTTTTGTCTCCTTGCGGACATCACGAATTCGTGCATGCAAAACCCGTCATGAGGCACGTCATAAATTTCTTTCAGCCTCGAC
>PEWW01000045.1:0-1426 GCA_002779345.1 Candidatus Omnitrophica bacterium CG07_land_8_20_14_0_80_50_8
CTCCGGCTCTTCTTTTACGCCATAAACACTTCCGGAACTTGCATATATAAACTGCTTCACCTTATTGCTAATAGCATGCTCAACTAAACGCATAGTTGCTAAAACATTGACCTCCCAGCTAAGTTTAGAATCCAACTCACTGCAAGGATCATTGGCCACATTAGCCAAATGGATAACAGTATCTATCCCAGTCATGGGTATTTTTTCAATATTGCGCACATCTTCCCGGATAACTTTTAGATTTTTGTGCTCTTTAAGAAAATTGCCAAACCACATTATATCTACTACGGTAACAGAATGGCCTTCATCCAGAAGAGTCTGAGTAAGAACCGTCCCAACGTAGCCGCATCCGCCTGATACAAGTATATTCATATGCCCTCTCCTGATTAGAAACTAAGTAAAGCCATTCCGCCCTTAAGGAATTTGTCCTTCTTAATAGAATCGGAATTACCGATAATACGAACTGCTTGTGCTCCGGCAAGCTGGCCCATAAAAGTAGCTAAGTCTATCGGTAAACCTCTGACCGCCGCCAAGGAAGCTACAGAACAAAAAGCGTCTCCTGCACCCACGGTGTCCACTACAGCTTGTTCAAAAGGGATACATTCGCATTCCGGTTCGCCAGTTTTTATACCAATTGTATCCGTACTACCGCGGGTTAACCAACCATAACGGGCGGAAAACTTATGTTGTAACTTCTTTAATTCTTCGGGAAAATCTATATTCTGCCGGCCGCAAGCCAAAGTCAACTCTGTCTCATCCAAAGAAAATGAATCCGCACGAAGGTATTGCCTGTCGATTATATTAAAACCATGGTTATAGCTGTTGGTCTGGCAATTAAGGGCAAGGAATGGCGCCTTTTTCTGAACTAGCTCACGGATACTCTCCCGCATAAGGCCATGGCCAAAGTCCATTACCATGACTAAATCGTAATTTTTTATACAGCTATCTATAAGATCATAAACTAAATCTTGAATTTTCTCGCCTAGATACTGTTCATCTATTACATTAATAGCGAATAGTTTAGATAATTCTTTCCCTTCGGGAAGAGGTTCAACAAAACGTTGTTTAATAATAGTAGCAAAATCCGGGCTGCGAATTATCCCGTCTTCATCAAGATTTATATATTTAGCTAAAGCCGGCTCTACCCATTCCTCCGTTCCGACTAAGCTGATAAGCTTAAGATTAGGTGTGAATTGTTTTACGTGGCGAAAAACCGCTAAGGCACCTCCGGCCTGCGTTTCCTCAGACAAAAACCTTGTGGAGATAATACGGTTTTTAGAGGTAAGGCCCTGTACTTTAACTGAAGAATACCGGTCAAAGATTACGTCTCCAATAATTAAAACTTTTAGATCCTTGAAATTATCCACTATCTCCCTGAATTGATTCGGCGAGTATTTAGCCGCCAATTTCTTACAGAATTCTTTCA
>PEWW01000045.1:1449-2837 GCA_002779345.1 Candidatus Omnitrophica bacterium CG07_land_8_20_14_0_80_50_8
GGGAAGCGATCAGCACCGCGGTTGGTTTCAAAGCTCACTTTTGGTATCCTGCGGGATTTCGGGTCAGGCCCCGTATCGATCGGTTTTTACGCATGGCTTTATCATGGACGGGGAAGGGAGGAAAATGTCGAAGTCCCTGGGCAATGTGATTTCGCCTTTGGATATTATAGAGCAAACCGGCGCGGATATTTTAAGACTTTGGGTGGTTTCCGGCGACACCTCGGACGATATCCGCATTTCCCCGGACAGCCTTGCGCGTCTTTCAGAAGGCTATCGCAAGATCCGAAATACGTTTAAATATCTTTTGGGAAATCTTCATGGCTTTGATTTTAAGAAGGACGCGCTGGCGCTCGATGAATTGATCGAGGTTGACCGGTGGGCACTTTCGAAGCTTGAAGCGCTGACCGGTGAAGTGACCGCCGCTTATGAAAGCGGCCAACTGCACCGTATTTATCATGCCGTTTACAATTTCTGTGTGCGCGAAATGTCGTCCTTTTATCTGGACGTATTGAAGGACAGACTCTATACGGATTCCATGCAATCTGTTTCGGGCAGATCCTGCCGCACGGTGCTTTACGAAATCTTAACGGTTCTCGCGAAATGTTTGTCCCCCGTCCTGTCGTTCACGTGCGAGGAGGTTTGGCAAAACCTGGGGTTTGAGTCGAGCATACACCTTGAAAGCTGGCCCAAGCTTTCCGCCAAGAAACGGGACTGTGTCCTCGAAGAACGATGGGGCCGTTTTCTTCTCGTCCGCGAAAAGGTTCTCAAGGCGCTCGAGGAAAAACGCGAAAAAAAAGAGATTGGCAATTCTTTGGAAGCTGGTGTAGAATTGGCTCTCTCAAAAAACGGGGACACCGAGTTTTTGAAGAGTTTTAAGTCGGATCTGCCCGGGCTTTTTTTGGTGTCAAACGTTGAAGTTTTGAACGACCCGACTGTTTCCGACGGCGAGTTACGGGTGAGCGTAACCAAGGCTCAGGGACAAAAGTGCGAACGCTGTTGGAACTACCGCGAGTCTGTCGGCACAGATAAAAACTATGAGACACTTTGCCATCGCTGTGTCACTGTATTAAAGAGGGTTTAAATTATGGATAAAATGGATAAAAAAGACCTCAAATTTTTCAAAGAGCTGCTATTGAAGAAGAAAGAGGAACTCACCAAGGGCCTCCACCATGTGGCGGACGACGCGCTCAATACTTCTGGGCGCGACGTGGCCGGTGATCTATCGGCTTATAGTTTGCACATGGCGGATATGGCGACGGACAATTATGACCGCGAGTTTTCTCTGGGTTTGGGTGACAACGAACAAAAGATCTTAAACCGCGTCAACGACGCGCTTGAAAAGATCAACGGGCATAAATTCGGTTTGTGCGAACTTTGTGAGAAAAAAA
>PEWW01000045.1:2895-4719 GCA_002779345.1 Candidatus Omnitrophica bacterium CG07_land_8_20_14_0_80_50_8
AAAACAAGAGAAGAAGAAATAAGGCCGCACCGCAAGTCCGGGCGTGTAATGAAAAAATTTCTTCCGCTTTCTGTCATTCCTTTTATTTTTATTCTAGATCGCGTTACTAAATGGGGGGTGCTTGACGCGCTTCGGGAAGGTCAAAGTATCCCGGTGTGGGTCGGCGTGTTTCATTTCACACGGGTGAACAATACCGGCGCGGCGTTTGGAATCCTGAGGGGCGGCGCAGCGTTTTTGGCCCTGATTTCGGCGCTGTGCGTGGCCGGGTTATTTGCCGTGATTATTAGAAGCTTTTTTATAAAAAAACCGGCCGTGGGTTTAGCGGGAAACCTGGCATTAGCGCTTGTCGTCTCAGGCGCCGCGGGCAATCTTTACGACAGGATACGTTACGGTTACGTGATAGATTTTTTAGATTTTAGGATTTGGCCTGTATTCAATATAGCCGACAGCGCGATCTGCGTCGGAATTTTTTTGATAATTTTGCTCATGATCAAAACAAGGAAGGCCTAGCGCGTATGCACCCGGTTCTTTTTCATTTTTACGCGCTGACGATTTACACCTACGGTTTTTTTGTGGCTTTGGCGGTGCTGATCGCGTATTTTTTGGCTCACTTAAGGGCCCGCGCAACGGATCTGGATCCCTCAATAGCCGCGGATTTCGTGTTTGTTTTGTTTGTTTCCGGCGTTATCGGCGCCAGATGCTTTTATGTTTTTCAGCACCTGGAGGATTATCAGGGACAGCTTCTTAAAATTTTTTCAATCCCGGAGGGTGGACTGGTATGGTACGGAGGCTTTCTTATGGCCGCCTTGACGGGTCTTGTGATCGCCTTATGGAAGCGTTGGCCCTTTTTAAGGCTTTGCGATTTGTTAGCGCCCATTATTCCTTTGGCGCATGCGATCGGCAGATTCGGGTGTTTTTTTAACGGTTGTTGTTTTGGGCGTCCGACCCATTCCCGGGTCGGGGTCGTATTTGAATACGGGGATGTCCCCCGGCTCCCGACTCAGCTTTTTGAAGCGGCCGGACTTTTGGTTTTATCTCTGGGTCTTTTTTATTTTTCCAGAAAAAAAAGACTCGCGGGCGAATCGTTCATCCTTTACCTGGCGGGTTACGGCGTGTTTCGTTTTTTTATTGAATTTTTGCGCGGGGATCAAAAGGGTTACTATTTTTTAACGGTGCCCCAATGGACATCGGTTCTTTTGTTTTTTGGCGCTCTTTTTTTGTTTGTTATGATTCAAAAAAATCAAAGACGTAAACAGTCTTGACAAATCCTGTCTCGGATATACAACATAAAGTTTCTTCGCTTTATTCCCCAACGCGTATAGATGTTTATCTTACCCGCTTATTGAAAGGTAAATTCTCTAGGCAAACACTGAAAACCACCCTTGAAAAAGGCGGGATTTTGATAAATGGCAAACCCGCAAAACCGCGGATCCTCGTCAAAGAGGGAGATTGGATTCAAGGCGCCCTTCCGGCGCCTGAACCCTCGGAGTTGTCGGCTGAACGGACCCCTCTAAATATCGTTTATGAGGATGCGGATTTGCTGGTGATCGATAAACCGGCCGGCATGGTGGTCCATCCCGGCGCAGGAAATAAAAAGGGGACGCTGGTACACGCGCTTTTGGGCCACGGTTCGCCGCTTTCGTCGCTGGGCGGTCAGCAAAGACCCGGGATTGTGCATCGTTTGGACAAGGAGACCTCAGGCCTTTTACTGGTGGCCAAAAATAACCGCGCCCACCGGGGTCTGGGATCCCAATTTGAGTCAAGAACCCTTTCAAAGACGTACACGGCGCTTGTCAGAGGAAGCGTCGAATTTGAGCAAGGCCA
>PEWW01000130.1 GCA_002779345.1 Candidatus Omnitrophica bacterium CG07_land_8_20_14_0_80_50_8
GAGCTTGGAAGGCGGGAGTCTTGAGGATTTTTCCATACACCTGGCTGAAAAGTGGAAGATCGGATCCAAAAAAAATAACAACGGCGTCATCCTTCTAATTTTCAGAGACGACCACAAGGTCCGCATCGAGGTGGGCTACGGCCTTGAAGGGGCTCTGCCGGATATTGTTGCCAGTCAGATCATCCGCAATGAGATTACACTGGCGTTCCGCGAAGGGAATTTTGATAAAGGCGTCTCGGACGGGGTGTCAGCGATTATCCAAGCAACCAAGGGCGAATATAAGGCAACGGGATCATCGCCGAATGATCTTATTCAGAAGCATAGCGGGTTCTTATTTATTTTATTGATGTTGTATCTTATTTTTCCTCTGGCATGTTATGTCGCTTTTTTTGCGGCCTGTATTTTTATTCTTGGTTTTCCCGCGGGGCTTGCGCTCGGCATTTTTGGGACGCTATTTCTTTTGATCCTTCGCCAGGCCTTGACCGCGATGGGCGCGGGCACGACCTATTCAAGCCGTTCCGGCGGTTTTTGGGGCGGAGGATTCTCCTCGGGAGGTTTTAGCGGAGGCGGCGGCGGGTTTAGTGGCGGCGGCGGAGGCAGTTTTGGCGGCGGAGGCGCGAGCGGCGGATGGTAGGTTTTGATCGAGAAGCAAAAAATGAGCTTATTGAGGCGATCGCTGAGGCTGAGCGGATGACGAGCGGTGAAATTCGTGTTCACGTCCAGAAGCAATGCAAAGGCGACGTGATGCGTGAAGCCAAAAAAGTATTTCACCGGCTCAAAATGCATAAAACTCGGCACCACAATGCGGTTTTAATTTACATAGCGTTTGAAAGCCGCTGTTTTGCTATCCTGGGTGACCGCGGGATCCATCACTATGTGGGTGATTCCTATTGGAGCCAGACTCGTGATAAAATGGCTTCTTATTTCGCGAAGGGTCAGCTGAAGGAAGGGATCATTGCCGGGATTTTAAGCGTCGGAGAAAAGCTGAAAGCCCACTTTCCTTTGGACGCCGTTGACAAAAATGAGCTTTCCAACGAGATCACGGAGGGTGACTGAGTTATGGAAATTCATCCCGTTAGAAATGATGACTTCAATAAGATTCATGACCGTATAGGAGGACGCCGCTCAGATGGAGATTTCTAAAGGGATAAAGCCGATTTTGAAAGCAATCCTTCTTTGCGATCAGACGATCGTGGAAGAGGGGACGCATAAACGGACCTTGATAGGCCTGTTTGACCGCATCAAATCCAACAATTTTCCGTCAACGCATCCGTCGATGAGCGTTTACGTGCAGTTCAGAGAGATCGAAGGAGTGTTTAACTTTACGCTGGAGCTGGTGTCTCTCACGGACGGGAAATCCATGAACCGCGCCGTGATTCAGGCTTTCAACGTGCAAGACAAGTCGCGCGACTGCGAGCTCGTATTTAATCTGATGTCGGTAAAATTTGAACAGCCGGGCGATTATGAATTCAGAATTTATGTGAATGACACCGTGTTTGGTCAAAAGTCGTTTAAAGTTCTAAACTAAACAAATAATCGGGAGGTTTGTCAAATGGACGTAGATGTCAAACAGGTCGCTGAGCAGGTGGCGAAGGAAAGTCCCTCGGTTCGCGCGCTCCAGGCGGAAATTGGCAGGGTCATCGTGGGGCAAGCTTATTTGGTCGAACGTTTATTGATCAGTCTCTTGGCTGACGGACACGTACTGCTCGAAGGGGTGCCGGGTCTGGCAAAGACCCTTTCCGTAAAAACATTGGCACAGGCGATCAATACTAAATTTCAACGGATCCAGTTCACGCCGGACCTTTTGCCGGCGGATCTTTTAGGGACGCTGATCTATAATCCAAAGACCGGGGAGTTTACCACAAAGAAAGGACCGCTTTTTTCGAATATTATTCTTGCGGATGAAATCAACCGCGCCCCTGCGAAAGTTCAAAGCGCGCTTTTGGAAGCGATGCAGGAACGGCAAATAACGCTCGGCGGTCAAACGTATCCGCTCGAAGACCCCTTCATGGTTATGGCGACGCAAAACCCCATCGAACAGGAAGGCACCTACCCTTTACCGGAAGCGCAAATAGATCGTTTTATGTTGAAATTAAAAATTACTTACCCCACCAAGACTGAAGAAAGTGAAATCATGAATCGCGTCGCGGGGAAAGCAGCCATTAAAACTAATGCCGTCGTGAACCCCGAGGATATTTTGAGGGCGCGCGCGGTGGTGCGGAATATTTATATCGATGACAAAATCAAGAATTATATCGTCAATATTATATGCGCGACGCGTGATCCTGAGGCCTATAAGATCAAAAACATGAAGGGGCTCATCATGTACGGCGCTTCGCCCCGCGCGACGATTTATCTAAACATCGCTTCCAAGGCCTACGCGTTCATGAAAGGCCGCGGGTATGTGATCCCGGATGACGTGAAAGCCGTCGGCGCGGATATTTTGAGGCACCGTGTGATCGTCACGTACGAGGCGGAAGCGGAACAGATGACCTCGGAGGATATTGTGAAACGGATATTTGACGAGGTGGAAGTGCCTTGACCCCGCCACCTCTTTTAGAGACGGCCAACCATGAGAAACCAATTACATTTTTACTGCATTAATACTATGCCGTTTTCGGCGTGCATGTCTCGAAATAACTTGAAGCACGCCGATGCCTACGGCACAAAAGAGGTGGCGGGGTGATCCCGAAAGACCTTTTAAAAAAAATACGTTTTATCGAGATCACGACGTCGCGGCTCGTGAACACCGTTTTTGCCGGAGAGTATCACAGCGTTTTCAAGGGCCGCGGCATGGAATTTGACGAGGTCCGCGAATATGATCCCCAGGACGATATTCGCGATATCGACTGGAACGTCACCGCCCGTATGGGTCATCCCTATACCAAGAAATTTGTCGAGGAACGGGAACTCACGGTTATATTTGTGGTGGACGCCAGTTCCTCGGGCCAATATGGCACCCGGGGCATGACCAAATCCGAATTGATCGCCGAGCTATGCGCGCTTTTGGCGTTCTCCGCGGTGAAAAATCATGACCGCGTGGGTCTTATCATTTTTAGCGATCAAGTCGAGAAATTTATCCCTCCGAAGAAAGGCCGGCTTCACGTCCTGCGCGTCATCCGTGAAATATTGATATTTAAACCCAAACATCGCGCGACGGATATTAATGTCGCTTTAAAGACTTTGAGCAACGCGGTGAAAAAACGCTCAACGGTATTTTTATTTTCGGATTTTATTTCAAAGGATTATGCCAAATTATTGAAGATAGCGTTTAAAAAACATGACATAGTCGCGGTCGTGGTTGAGGATCCCAGCGAGAAAGATTTTCCCGTGTTAAGCGGGTCGATCGAGCTTCGAGACGCGGAGTCGGGCGAAACTTTTACGTTAAAATCCGACAGAGGATTTAAGGAACGATTTAAAAGCCAATGGCAGAAACGGACTATCGATCGCGAAAAAATATTTTCTTCAATAGGGCTTGACCATATTGAAATTGAAACAGGAGTGCCCTATATCAATTCGTTGGTTCGTTTTTTTAAAACACGCGCGAGAAGATTTCGTTGAAGCCAAGTAAAATTTTTCTTATTTGTTTATTTACGCTCTTGATTTCCGGATTTGCTCACGCGGAAAGTCCGCTGGAGGTCAAGACCCGCGCCTGGCCTGTTCAGGTCACGATCGGCGGCGAAATCAAACTCTTCATTCAAATCAGACGTCCGAGAAGTTTTTCAATTATACCTCCTTCACCCAAAATGCCGCTTGGTTCGTTTGAGGTAACCAGTGTTGCGGTATCGGCTTACCGTGAAATGGGCTCGTCGATCCAACAGACGTTTTTACTGAGATTGACGATTTTTGAGATTGGAGAATTTCAAATTCCCCCATTTTCGATAAGCTATACGGAGCCTGGGAATTTTTCGGGCAAGGCGTGGACGGAACCCGTCAGCGTTAAAGTCGTCAGCGTCATTAAAGATCCGAAGGAAAAAGCGGATATTCGCCCCATCAAGGGCCCGGTATCGCTCGATACGGCGATCCTTCGGGCGTTGATCTTTGGGACGCTGGCAATTTTCTTGGCCGTCTGGCTGGCCGTGAAGATCATTTTAAGACGCAGAAATAAAAGGCTCATAGACCTTGAAAGTCTCAAACCTCCGCATGAGCGCGCGATGCTGGAACTAGAGCGTTTGCAGGCGCGCGCGCTCTTGAACGAAGGCCGGACCAAGGAATTTTATAGTGAGCTTGCGGATATATTGAGACGTTATCTTGAACGGAGGTTTAAGATTGAAACGCTTGAGCTTACGACATTTGAAATTCTCGCGGGCCTTAAGCGAATAGAATTTCCTTCTGATTTGGCCGTAAAGGTCAAAGAATTTCTCGAGAATTCGGATCTGGTGAAATTCGCGAAGTTCGTTCCGCCGCGCTCATTGGCGGATCAGATGGTGGTTATCTTGCGTGAACTTGTGGAACGGACCATGCCGGTGGAGGAAGAAGCGGCAAAGAAAGGGGTGGTGGGGTGAAGTTCGCGAACCCGGTTTATTTCTTTTTCTTGATTCCTGCGTTCTTATTTTTCATCCTCGCGCTATGGAATAAAATCGGCAAAGAAGCGGCGCTTAAATTTTCAAGCGTCGATCTCGTGCGAAAAGCCGGCGCGAAGCGCGTCGCGTTTGGCCGTTTTTTCCAAACGCTGTTGAGGCTTCTGGCGTTCATCTTTTTAATTTGCGCGCTTTCAAGGCCTCAAACCGGCACCGGCGAGGAAAAGACAACCGAGCGCGTGGTGGACATCATGATGGCGGTAGATATCTCAGGCAGTATGGCCACGCTTGATTTTCATCCGGACAATCGTTTGACCGCCGCCAAAC
>PEWW01000007.1:0-4913 GCA_002779345.1 Candidatus Omnitrophica bacterium CG07_land_8_20_14_0_80_50_8
CGACGTAGGCGTTACCCGGACCGATAATTTTGTCAACGCGCGGGATCGATTTTGTCCCAAACGCAAACGCCGCGATTGCCTGAGCGCCGCCCGCCTTGAATATACCGTCCACTTTCAAAAGGTTGGCGACTACTAATATGTGAGGATACACGCTTTTGAATTTGTTGGGCGGGGTGATGAGGTACACCTTCTCCACTCCCGCCAGCTTCGCGGGAAGCACGGTCATGTAAACCGTGGAAGGCAGCGGCACGGTCCCCGAAGGGATATAGATGCCCACCGATTCAAGCGGCCTGATCTTTTCTCCCAACACCACCCCTTCCTCCGAGGTGGTCTTCCAGGAACGTCTGACTTGTTTTTTATAGTAACGGCTCACATTTTCAACCGCCACTTTGAGCGTGGAAATAAAATCGGAATTGATGTTCTGATAAGCGCCGTTAATTTCGCTCTCGCTGACGCGAAAATCTTTCGGCGACAGCTTCACCTTATCAAACGTGCGCGTATAGCGCATCAGCGCCTCGTCGCCGTTATTTTTCACGTCATCGAGAATCCGCCGCACCTTCTCTTCAATGCGGCGGTCGCGGCGCGCGAAGCGATGAAATAATTTTTGAAATTTTTTACTGGAAGATTTTATGATTTGCATTTTATAAGGCTTTCTTTAATGAGATGCTCCCCCAACGCCATCGCCTCGTCTATTTTCTCTAAATCCTTACCGCCTCCCACCGCGAAATCGGCTCGCCCGCCGCCGTTGCCCCGGACGGCGCGCGCGATCTCTTTGACGATTTTTCCGGAATGAAACCCGTGACCGACAAGATCCGCGCTGGCGCCGACCGCAAAAGAAACTTTGTCTAAACCGTCCCCCTGGAATAAAACAACCAATGGCTCCCGTGAATTTTTCAGACGATTAAATATTTCATTAAGAATGAAAACATTTGCGCCCTGAAACTTTTGAACAAAAATTTTTGCCCCATTTTGACAGGCTGTTTTTTCAAACTGAGGTAAAAGTCTTGAATGCAGACTGTTCATCGTATGAACCAACAAGTCTATTCTACGGTTTTTTATCGTTTCGCGCAGGTTTTTTATTATATCCGGTAAAGCGGCTTTCGTGGGGGCGGAAAACTCTTTGACCATTTTTTCTATATCCGCGTCCTCTTCTTTTTGTTTGGCCAAAGCGTAACGTCCCGTCAGCGCTTCTATGCGCCGCACGCCGGCCTGAACGGAGCTTTCAGAGACAATTTTAAAGAGTGCTATTTGACCTGTGGCGTCGAGGTGAGTGCCGCCGCACAATTCTTTTGAAAAATCACCCACCTGCACCACGCGCACCTTGTCGCCGTATTTCTCGCCAAAAAAAGCGATCGCGCCCTCACGAATGGCCTCGGCCTTGGGCATTTCTTTTTTGTCGAGTAAAACATTTTTTTGGATCTGCTCATTCACAAGCTTCTCCACGGCAGCCAAGGATTCGGGGGCTAGGGCGCTAAAATGCGTGAAGTCAAAACGCAAACGGTCCGGCGCCACTAAAGATCCGCTTTGTTTCACATGATCCCCAAGTACTTTTCTAAGCGCGCTATGCAAAAGATGCGTCGAGGTGTGATTCTTCATGATATCCGCGCGGCGCTTGGAGTCAACAGCCAAATCGTAGATGCCCCCGGTTTTAGCGGTGCCCGACTTAATTTGCGCCTGGTGGACACTGCATTTGTCGATCCGCTGTGTGTCTAAAATTTGAGCTTGTAATCCGTTTCCGACAACGGTTCCTGTGTCGCCGACTTGTCCGCCGGATTGAGCATAAAAGGGAGTTCGGTTAAAAATAAGAAGCCCTTCTTCTCCGGGGCCAAGCTCGTCTACCACACGGTCGCCTTTGACTACCCGCAAAAGAGTCGCGCGCTCCTCTGTTTTTTCATACCCGGAAAATAGGGTATCGGAAAGCCCTGTTATTAAACGATAAGAACCTTTGTTGCTAAAAATTTCTCCGATGATCTTGCTGCTTTCTCTTGAACGTTTTTTTTGCCTTTCCAAAAGAGCGTTAAAAATAGCAGGGTCAATGCGGATCCCCAGCTCCGTAGCGGCGGTGTTTATGATTTCAGAAGGCAACCCGTAGGTATCGTAGTATTTGAACGCAACTTGAGCCGGATTTTTGCTCAAAGGCAGTTCTTGTTTAAAAAGTGGGATTCGAGTTTCAATGACTTCCAGATAAGAGCGCTCCTCATTTTCTATCATCAATGAAATATTCCGTTTTCTCGAAACCAGGTCGGGATACGCAGTTTTTAGGACATCAATGATGGCCGGAACCAGTTTGTGCAGAGTTCCCGGATGAGCCGCGCCGGCTTTCTCGAAATGATCGCACCCCAGTCGAATTAATTTTCGGACAACATACCCCCGCCCCTCGTTGGAAGGCAACGCTCCATCCGCAATAGAAAATATTACCGCCCGCATGTGATCCATCACGGCGTTTTCATGAGCCGTCGTCGACGGTTCCTGCGCGCGGTACTTTGTTTTATCCAGAAAACACTTTAATTCCCCGCGGATTTTCTGAAAATTATCCGTATCGAAGTTACTCGCGACGCCTTGAAGCACTGCGGCCGTGCGTTCCAAACCCATCCCCGTATCGATATTTCTTTGTGGAAGATTTTTTAGAGACCCCTCGCTTTGACGGTCAAACTGGGTAAACACCAGATTCCATATTTCCACACCCTGGCCGGGAATTTCGCCGACATAGATCTCCGAACAAGGCCCGCAAGGACCGTTGGGGCCGTCCTTGGGCGCGTTTGAAGGCCAGAAATTATCCTCCGCCCCCATGCGCACGATTCTGGATTCGGGAATTCCGATTTTGTTTTTCCAAATATTAAACGCCTCGTCGTCCGCCTCATAAACCGAGACCCAAAGTTTTGAGGGTGAAAGTCCCAGAACCCGCGTGACAAATTCCCAGCCCCAAGCGATCGCCTCTTCTTTGAAATAGTCGCCAAAAGAGAAATTGCCCAACATCTCAAAAAACGAATGGTGATAGGCTGTTTTCCCCACGCGGTCTAGATCCGCGGCGCGAAGACATTTCTGACAGCTAGCCGCGCGTTTAATATCCTTTTTTAATCCCAGGAAATAAGGCTTGAATTGATTCATGCCTGCTCCGGTAAAGAGAAGCGACGGATCATCCGAGGGCACCAGCGAGTCGCTTGGAAATACGCGATGATCCTTGGATTTAAAAAACTCGAGGTATGTTTTTCTTAAATCGTCAGTCTTCACAGGGACCTTCCTTGGGCATACCGGAAAAAGCTTCGTTCATCACGGAAAAAATCGTATCCGATTCGAACCCGCGCCGTTTCAGAAAACCATACAGCCTCATTTTCATTTTTTCTTTGGAAACGCCTTTCATGGCCGCTAATTTCTTCTGAACCAGTCCCCGCACAATTGCCTTTTCGTCGTAATCGGTTAGATGAGACACTGTTTGCCGAATAAGCGCTTCGGACAAACCCTTCCGTTTGAGATCCGTTTCAAGCTGACGCTTCCCGGTCGGACGGCTGTAAATCCGTGACTCGGCAAAAAGCTTCGCGAATTTTACGTCATCCACGAGACCCTGCCGTTTGAAGGACGCGATCACCTCATCCACTAGAGCGTCGGGGTATTTTTTAAGCTTAAGTCTTAAACGAAGCTCGGCCGAGCTTCGGGCGCTGAATGATAAGAGCCTCAGCGCGTCGCTTTTGGCCTTGAGGAGAGCCGCCTCGTCAAAACCGGGGTTCTTTTCTTCCTTTTGCATAAAAATAACAAGTCCCGCCCTCTAAATCAACGGTTAAAGGGCGGGATCTTGCTCACCATCCTAAAATCAATCACGCGCCGGAGGCGGCCACTTTCTCCAAAATCCGTTTTTCAAGCTCGGTCACCATCTTGGGGTTTTCCTTTAAGAACGTCTTCGCGTTCTCGCGGCCCTGACCAAGTTTTTCGTCGCCGTAAAGAATCCAGCTTCCGCTTTGTTTAGTCACCTCATACGTTTCCGCGGCGTCCAAAATACTTCCGGTCATGGAAACGCCCTCGTCATACATCAGATCAAATTCCGCTTGTTTAAAAGGCGCGGCTACTTTATTTTTAACCACCTTCACGCGCACACGGCCGCCTACGATCTCTTCGCCGCGCTTGATCTGCGCGATACGGCGGATATCCAGCCTCACGGACGAATAAAATTTAAGCGCCCGTCCGCCGGGGGTCGTTTCGGGATTGCCGAACATGATGCCGAGCTTTTCCCTCAGCTGATTGATGAAAATCAGCGAACACTTTGATTTCGCGATCGCGGCGGTCAGCTTCCTGAGCGCCTGGCTCATCAACCTGGCTTGAAGCCCCATGTGCGACTGACCCATTTCACCTTCGATTTCCGCCTTAGGCACCAGGGCCGCCACCGAGTCCACGACGATCACGTCGACCGCGTTGGACCGGACCAGCATCTCGGTAATTTCAAGCGCCTGCTCTCCGGTATCCGGCTGAGAGATTAAAAGTTCATCCAAATTTACGCCTAATTTTTTCGCATAGGTGGTATCAAACGCGTGCTCCGCGTCAATAAACGCGGCGGCGCCTTTTCTTTTTTGGGCTTGCGCGATGACGCTTAGGGTCAGCGTCGTCTTACCGCTAGATTCCGGCCCGAATATCTCAGTCACCCTGCCGCGGGGAATGCCTCCGATGCCAAGCGCCACATCTAGCGCGATAGCGCCCGTCGGGATCGCGGGGATGTCCAGCTTAGGATTTTTGCCTAACAGCATGATCGAGCCCTTGCCAAAATGCTTCTCGATCTGCAGAACCGTCGCGTCGATCGCCTTTTGCTTCTCAACGGCGGTCTCCTGAACGGCGGTCTTCGGCTCTTTTTTCTCTTCTTTCTTTTCTTCCTTCTTTTCTTCCTTTTTATCTTTGACGTGGGACATAGCCTCTCCTCCGATGACGCA
>PEWW01000055.1 GCA_002779345.1 Candidatus Omnitrophica bacterium CG07_land_8_20_14_0_80_50_8
TATCCGGATCAGTATGGATGGACGAGGACGAGCTGCCGATAATATCTTCGTCGAAAGACTCTGGAGATCTGTTAAGTACGAGAACGTATACTTAAAGGGCTGCGAGACGATCTCGGATGCGGTGAGCGGACTCAGAGAATACTTTAACTTCTATAACACCGAACGGTTTCATCAATCGCTCGGTTACAAAACCCCGTGGGCGATTTATTCGGGGCTGGAGGTGGGCCAAGATCAAAAACTGACGGCCTAAAAACTTCTATCTTAAATTGATATTAAGAATGGTCTAGACAACCGAGGCCACTATATACGAAGCCCTTCTGTGGGCATTAAAAGCCCGGTAAGTGAGACGGTTTAATTTACGCGAGTAATTAACCTCACGACTGAGGGTGCTTTTAGATCTCAAAAGCTCTCCGGCGATTTGAGTTAAAGACTTACCAGAAGCTAACCCGCGACTAATCTCTTCTCGTTCAGTCAAGCTTATCCTACAGTAAACGTGTTTATTATCCATAACCTGCGACCTCCTTTGATAAAAGCCAAGCTTATCAAAGTGTTGCGTTAAAAACCTGAATGCAGCCTGATCCGGTATGATGTGCCTTGGCCGGCCCGACAGCTGATTTTGCCGCATTGACTAACGTGACATCAGCCGATATAATAAATGCTTTATTGGCAATTCCTAACAATACGGAAATAAATAGGTTATGAATGAAATTAACGGGCTGACCAAAGAACGTCTTAAAAAGCTGGAGTCCATTCGGGCGATGGGGTTTGACCCTTTTGGGGGAAAATTTTTGAAGGAATGCCTGATCGCGGATTTGGTGAAGGGTTTCGAAGAACATAAAAGAGTGCGGACCGCCGGCCGACTATTTGCTATGCGGCTGATGGGCAAGAGTACGTTTTGCGATTTGAAGGACGAAAGCGGCCTCGTACAGCTTTACGTGAGGCCGGACCACTTAAGCGATCAACAGTTTCAACTTTTCCAAAACATGGACATGGGCGACCTGGTCGGCGTGGAAGGAGAATTTTTTAAAACACGGACCGAAGCTATCTCGATTCGCGTGGATGGGTTATTTCTGTTATCGAAAAGCCTGCGTCCAATGCCCGAGAAATGGCACGGTCTCAAAGACGTGGAGATCCGGTATCGCCGGCGTTACTTGGATCTGATCTCCAACGACGAAACTCGGGAAATTTTTAAAAAGCGGTCATTGATTATCCGATCCCTCAGGCGTGTTTTGGATGAGCAAGGATACCTTGAAGTGGAAACTCCGATGATGCATTCGATCCCCGGCGGCGCGGCGGGTAAACCGTTTAAGACGCACCATGAGGCGTTAGACATGGATCTTTATTTGCGCGTGGCGCCTGAACTTTATTTAAAAAAACTTTTGGTCGGCGGTTTCGAAAAAGTTTATGAAATCAACAAAAGTTTTAGAAATGAAGGAATTTCGACGCGGCACAACCCGGAATTTACGATGCTTGAAGTTTATACGGCTTATCAGGACGTGCACGACGTGATGGATCTGACCGAGGCGATTGTGAAAAAAACCGCCCGGGATGTTCTGGGGACGCTCGTGATCGATTTTGAGGGTACCCATCTGGATTTGGGGCAGTGGCAACGGGTGTCGTTTGCCGATATCATGAATCAAAAGTTTGACATCCAACCGGAAGACCCTGTCGATGCCTGGATCGAAAAACTGAAGCGAAACGGGGTTCGAATCGAAGGGAAGAATCTGTCAAGATCTCAGCTTGTGAATGTCGTGGGGGAGATGCTGGAGCCGGGTTCTGAATTTTCAAAAAAGGAAAACCGGCCGGTTTTTGTCACGGATTATTTCACCGAACTTTGTCCACTGGCAAAAAAAAGCAAAAAAAATCCTTATCTCAGCGACCGGTTTGAGCTTTACATAGGCGGCATGGAAATTGCCAACGGCTACTCGGAACTTAACGACCCCATTGAACAGCGCCAGAGACTCTTGACGGAATTGAAAGAAAAAGGAAAAGACAGCACCTACGAGACGCTGGATGAGGATTTTTTGACGGCGCTTGAGTACGGCATGCCGCCGGCGGGAGGGCTCGGGATCGGGATTGACCGCCTGGTGATGGTTTTGACCCACCAGCCCTCGATCCGCGAGGTGATTCTGTTTCCTCAGATGAAGCCCGAGGGCCAGTGATGAGTTATGAATGGTGGATTGCGAAACGTTACGTTTGGTCTAAACGACGCCATCCGTTTGTCGGTGTTTTAAGCACGGTGTCTGTCCTGGGCATTTCGGTGGGCGTGGCGGCGTTGATCGTGGTGCTTGCCGTTATGAACGGCTTCGATCAGGATTTAAAAAACAGGATCATCGGAACTCATGCGCACCTGGTGATCGAGAAGGAAGGGTCTTTTGATGATTACGCCGGTATCGTAAAAAGGCTCGGGCAATTTCCGGACGTAAAGGGAGCCTCGCCGTTTGTGGAGGCTCAGGCGCTGGTCCAAAAAGACGAATGGGCGACGGGCGTTTTGGTGCGGGGTCTTGACGCGAAAAAAGAAAAAACGGTTTCGCGATTTTACGAGTATCTGACTGAAGGCGGTTTGGCCGACCGTCCGGACAGCGTGGTCATCGGTTCGGAACTAGCCAAAAAATTTCATGTACGAATCGGCCATAGTCTTTCGGTTCTTTCCCCGGATTCACGGAAGCCCATGCATTTTCGCGTGGATGGTTTTTTTACCTCAGGGATGTATGAGTATGACGCGAATCTTATATTTTTAAATCTCAAGACCGCCCAGGAACTGTTTGGTTTAGGCAAAGCCGTCAGCGGTATTTCAGTTTCTTTGAAAGACGCCCAACAGGCCGAGCGGGAGAAGCGTCAGATCCAGGCGTCGCTTAAGTTTCCTTACTACGTCTATACTTGGATGGACATGAATAAGACGCTTTTTGGCGCGCTTCGGCTTGAAAAAATCGTGATGTTTCTTATTTTGGCTCTGATTATTTTTGTGGCATGCCTCAATATCGCGGGAAGCCTTACGATCCTGGTGATGGACAAAACAAAAGACATCGGGGTTTTAAAGTCTCTGGGCGCCGCGCCGGTGAGTTTGGTGAGAATTTTTGCGATCGACGGTCTTTTGATTGGCGCGGTAGGGTCCCTCGCCGGCGCCGGGATCGGCGTTGGTTTGTGCGCCGTGCTTGGGCACTGCTCTTTTGTTGATTTGCCAAAGGAGATCTATTATACGAATCGTCTGCCGGTCCAAATGAGCGCTTGGGATGTCATGTCTATTTTGACACTAGCGGTGGTTTTAAGCTTTTTGTCCGCGCTTTATCCTGCCGCCATGGCGGGTAAACTAGATCCTGTGAAGGCGCTCCGGTATGAGTGAAAGTGAAACAAGCATTGAAGCGCTGGCCGTCAGCAAGGTATACTGGGACGGTGACCGGAGCCTTGAAATACTCAAGGGGATCTCCTTTTCAGTGAAAACGGGTGAAGGGGTGGCCGTTTTAGGCCCGTCGGGATCGGGCAAAACCACTTTGTTGAATATCTTGTCCGGCTTGGATAAACCCAGCGCCGGAGCGGTCAAGCTCCAGGGCATTCGTATCAGTGATTTGAGCGAAAAAGCGAAGGCGGATTTTCGGAACCAAACGATAGGGTTTATTTTTCAATTTTATCATCTTTTATCTGAGTTTACGGCGTTGGAAAATGTCATGTTGCCGGCGCTTATCGGAAAAAAGATGGGCTCGAATTTGGAGGCTCGGCCTAAGGCTGAGGCGCTCTTGGTGAGGGTAGGTCTCAAAGAGAGACTGCGGCATTATCCCAGCGAGTTATCGGGCGGAGAGCAGCAGCGGGTCGCGATCGCGCGCGCGTTGATGAATGATCCGCGGATTCTTTTTTGCGATGAACCGACAGGGAATCTCGACGTCCGGATGAGCCTTGAGATTGCCGAGCTTTTAAGAAGCCTCTTTGAGTCGGAGAAAAAAACGGTTTTAGTCGTGACGCACGATGAAAGAGTTGCTAGAATAACTAGCCGCGTGTGGAATATTGTGGAACGGGACTGGCAAAGATAGGGAGAAAATAATGGGCCTCAAAATTTATCTAGACGGCAAACTCGTCGAGAAAAGTGAAGCGGTCGTCAGCGTGTTTGATCACGGACTTTTGTACGGCGACGGAGTTTTTGAAGGGATACGTTCCTACGACTGTCTCGTCTTTAAGTTGAGCGAACATTTGGATCGTTTGTTTGAATCTGCGCGCACGCTGAAACTGGAAATCCCCTTATCAAAAAAAGCGCTGGAGACGGCACTCATCGACACGCTCAAAGCCAACGGTCTAAGGGATGCCTATATCCGTTTGGTGGTGACACGGGGCGTCGGCGACCTCGGACTTGATCCTAGAAAATGCGAAAAAGCGACGATCTTTATTATCGCCGATAAAATTGCGTTGTACCCCAGGGAATACTACGAAAAGGGTTTGGTGTTGGCGACGGTGCCCACGGTTCGTAATCATCCGGAAGCGCTCAACCCGCAACTAAAAACGCTCAACTATTTGAATAACATTCTGGCGAAGATTGAGGCTACGAACGCCGGGGTGGATGAGGCGATACTCTTGAACACCCAGGGCTATGTCACCGAATGCACCGGAGAAAATATTTTCTATGTGAAAGACCGTTGGGTGGTGACGCCGCCGACCTATGTGGGCATTTTAAAAGGCATTACGCGCGACGCGGTGATGCGCCTTTCAAAAGAGAGCGGCTTTAGGGTGGAAGAAAATCCTTTTACGCGGCACGACCTTTATACCGCGGATGAAGTTTTTTTGACGGGAACGGCGGCGGAGATTGTTTCAGTCGTCAAAATAGACAATCGAATGATCGGCCGCGGGTGCCCCGGAAAAGTAACGTTTCAGCTGATGAATGAATTTAAAAAACTCACGCTTAAAGAGGGCGTTAAATACGAAATAGGCGGGATTCAT
>PEWW01000002.1 GCA_002779345.1 Candidatus Omnitrophica bacterium CG07_land_8_20_14_0_80_50_8
TCGTTTTCTTTTGATTGATCGTCGGCTGTTTTTGCGCTTCTTAGGGCGTTGGAGTCTAAGATAGGTGGAGTCGGCCTCCACGTAGGCGATATCGGATGCATGGATGTGTCAGTTGTTGACATTTGACATATTCCTGATGGAATTTTCGACCGTCCCAAATCAGACGGACCCAGTCAATGGTCAACGACTGACACCTTTGCAAATAGAATCAAATCTTATTGCCCCCATTGGTATAGGCATCTTCCTGAGGAATTTCCTCATCAGCTACTGGAACTTCAAGTAAATGACTCGGCAGGAAAGCAAGATTCGCGATGACAGTCGGTATGACCGCGCTCCCGATAACAACCGCGACCAAGTACGAATACTGCTGTTGAGACACGATTCCGTGCGTCAGTCCAAAAAGAGCCGAAATAGTCCCAAAAGTTAAACCCGTCGACATGAGCAGTGTGTAATACCATCTTTCCTTAGCATCTTCTTTGAAGATCCCTATGACAGGGTATAGCCCGAATATTTTGGTAAAAACTTTTCCCGCCAAAAGAACTAAAAATATAAGCGGCGACGCACAAATTGCCGGAAGCGATACCAGAGAACCGGCGCGAAGAAAATAAAAGGGCGTAAGAAAACCGATGGTCAGTGTCCTTAGCCGCCTAACATAAAAACCGTCTTTTCCGATGACCCCGGCAAGGATCATGCCGACAAGATATGCGGGCAATACCGCCTCCGAGCCCGACCAGATGGCCAAAGCCCCGAGGCCGAACAGCAAAAGAAGTATCCATTTTGTGCGTATCGCCGCTGTTTTATAAGCGTACAACCGTATGAGCCCTCTGGTTATCCCGGGCATAACCAAGAAGACAATAACGGAAACGACAATGAAGATCACGCTTTTATAAGTGAACGGGGAGAAAATCAGCCCCAAGGCTATCACCGTCGCGAAATCATTGATAAAACAAGACCCCAGGATCCCTTTGCCATAGTCTGTTTTATTAAATCCGTATTCAAGCATGACCGAATAAACAACCGCCATGGAGGTCGTCGATAAAGCCACACCCGCAAGCAGGCTCGCTTGCGTGTTCCACTTTAAGAGAAACTTCGCGATCGCCGCGCAGCCAAGAAACGGGGCAAGAAAACCGATTAAACCTACGACGGACACTTCCCTCATTTTTTTTCTTAAAGAATCAGGATCCAGCTCCGTGCCGGCTAAGAATGTCAGCAGCATAGCGCCCGAACCGGCGATGAATTTAAGCCACTCCGAATTCGGCCGCATCGAATCCGGCCCGATGAATTGCGCCGCGACAGATCCGGCGACCATACCCACGCATATTTCCATTAAAGCCATCGATATTTTAAACCGGTTCGCGAGAATGGTTGCGATCACGGCAAGCGCAAGCCAAAGTGTGGCCATAGTGAATGGTTCCAGCATCAAAATCTCCTCCCCCTTATTGAATTTTTATTATTAAACCGACTCGTCAAAAATCTCTACCTTGTTTCTTAAATTCCATAGGGTTCAAATGAAAGGAAATACCCAATTGGCCGTGCCGGACAATGTTTATTTACATAAAAAAACTCCCACTATTCCTTGTACGGAACAATAGGAGTTATCAGCCGCATTGGCAGTCTAGCTATCAGGCGAACCCCATCGCCTAAAACTACGGCATAGTAACACAGCCCGCGCACTTCTCCAAGAAAAAACGCCTTAACCCTGCCCCAGTAGACAACAATTTCCATGCCATTCATAAAAATTGTTGCTATAATGCGCCTTAAACCTTTTAGCCAAAATAGCAGGACTTTCCCTCTATGGTCATTATCGAACTTCTTGGTTCGCTCACGTTCGCGATCATTCTGATCAGCGCGCTGGGCCTAACGCTCATCGCATCGACGGTGTTGGAGTCCTTTTTTGGCACACCCTTTGTTCAAAAATTCTTTTACCAGTCGGTTTGGTTTGATATCTTTTTAGGCTTCTTGGCCCTCAATATCCTTTTTTCTGTGCTTCTGCGTTTTCCTTACAAAAAGCGTCACACCGGTTTTGTGATAACTCACGCCGGTATTCTCCTTCTCCTGGCAGGTTCTTATATCACGCGTCTGGCGGCCATCGACGGCCAAATGATGCTCTATGAGGGGCAAAAAAAGGACGCGATTGTCCAAAATACTTATGAACTCCTTGCCCATGAGCCAAATGGGAAGGTTGTTTCTTTGGTCTTGGCGCTCGGCGGCCGGGAGATCAAACACCGTCTGGACACGGCAAGCGGGCCGCTAGAACTTACGGTCCATCGGTTTTTGGACAGCGCTTTAATTAAAACAAATATTGTTGATTCCCCGTCCGCCCCTGTCAACCACGCGGCACTTCTGGCGATATCGAGCCAGGACGCAGGCGTCAACGAAAACGTATGGCTCGTAGAAAATAATCCGCTCGAACCCGGTGCAAACAGGCTTACCCTGGGTCCGGCGGTATTTGACATCGCCGAGAAACCCAAAGAGGCGCCTATGAATCTCACCCTGACAGAACTGCCCAAATCACCCACGCTTCACCTTTATAGAGCGGATAAAGGAATCGATTTGTCGGTAGACCTTCAAAATATTCCCAGCGGAGATATTCCCGCCGGTCAAAGCGGGCTTAGGGTCTCAAATTTAAAATATTATCCGGACGCCAGAGTTGGCGCCAATAACACGCTCGTGAATGCTTCAAACAATTCGCAAAATCCCGCCGTCGCGTTTGATGTCAAGGGATCGGACGGCCAGCTTGAGCATTACGTCCGGTTCGCGCTCTTTCCTGAATTCGAATCCATGCACAAAAAAAAATCACAGACACATTTTGATTTGTCAGTTGACCTATTAACCCCCGCCTCGTTAGAAGCTTCAAACAACGCCGAACCTTCACTTTCTATTCATTATTCCAGAAACGGCACGTGGAGTTATTTGTCTAAATCCTTAAAAACCAAGTCGGAAGGCGATCTTGAGACCGGCAAAACCTATCAGACCGGCTGGATGGATTTTTCGTTCCGCGCGGAAAGTTTGTTGAATCACGCCACAGTGTCTAAACGGATCGAGCGGGCGCCAGGCTCGGGCAAGGACGGGTCACCTGCCGCCGAGGTGTCCGTTACTAAAAACGGAAAAGTACTTTTCAATGACTGGGTATTGGAAGACAACCCTCAAACGTTGGAAACTGGCGGGAAGAAACTCGTGTTGATGGTCCGCGCCAAAAATCTAAAAATACCGTTCGAGCTTGAGCTGAAAAATTTCAGGAAGATCGATTATCCCGGAACGCGCCAGCCAAGCGCTTTCGAAAGCGATGTCATACTCACCGACCCGAAGGAAAACTTAACCTTAAGCAAAACCATCAGCATGAATCACCCGCTGGATTATAAAGGTTACCGTATTTTTCAGTCATCCTATATCCAGGATCCGATGTCCGGCCGGGCCTCGGTCTTCACGGTCGCCAATAATCCCGGGATCAGTCTTATTTACGCAGGGTCATTCATAACATTTCTCGGCGCATTTTTTGTTTTTTTTATCGCGCCCTATTCGTCCATGCTAAAAGAGGATAAAAAATGAAAAATCATTTCCGATTCCCAAATCGTCCTCCTGAGGCGCTTTTTGCCGAAGGATCTTACTCTAAGATCCTTCCCCTTCGCTGCGCTGGGAGTCAGGATGACAAGGCTGCCCTGAACAGTTATATTTTCCGAACCCTACTGGTTTGGTTCATACTTTTAACCGGCGTCTTCGCCTCAACCTGCGAAGCCGGACCCATTGCCTCCCATGCCGCGCAGGCAATCCCGATCCAGCACGCCGGCCGCGTCAAGTCGTTCGAGGCATTCTCACGACAAACCGTTGAGTTTATTACCACAAAAGAATCCTGGCAGCGCCAACCGGCCGTGAATGTGATCCTCAAAGCGCTAAGCAATAAGAATGACGTCGCGAATTGGCCGTGGGTGCGCGTAAGCTATAAACCGCTTCTGGCCGAGCTTGGCCTCCCGGCCGACAAACAATATTTTTCTTACCATGAACTCGTAAACTCATTTGATAAGATCGAGACGCTCGTTAAAAAATCACAGACCAAACGTGACCAGGACCTGCGTCCTTCCAAACTTGAACAGGAGGCGGAATCTCTTTTTTCAAAACTCATGGAAGTTAAACACCTCTTCACCGGGGAAAGCATCCTCGTGGTCCCCCCTTCGAACGGCGAGGTTTGGACGTCCCCTTATAAGGAAGAAAGCCTCCTGGCCGCGAACTTTAAGGCGCTTATGTCACTTTACGGCGAGAAAGATCAGGCCGCGTTCAGCGAAAAGGTCAAGGCTTGGACAAACAATGTTCATGAACTCACCGGCGGAAAATTCCGCCGCGCGGTCGATCTGGAAGCTCGTTATTACGCCTGGAGGCCTTTCCAAAACGCTTGGATCGCCTATCTTGCAGCGTTCCTGATCTTTACTTTTTCTAAGAAAAAGCATGCTCGGGTACGCGCCTTGGGCATCGCTATTCTAGCTTGGGCAATTTTCTTTCACACGTTAGGTTTAATACTTCGCGTGGTGATCCTGAACAGGCCTCCGGTGTCCAACATGTACGAGTCCATGATCTTCATGAATTGGATCCTCATCGTCACGGCAGTCGCCTTTTCTATACTCAAGAAAAATTCGGCCGTTATTTCGATCGGCGCTTTGATCAGCGCCATCGTGATGATCTACGGGAACCTCCTGCCGATCGAGACAAATCTCGAAGTGTTGACTCCCGTTTTGAGGAGCAATTATTGGCTCACGATGCACGTGATGACGATCGTGGCCAGCTACGGCATCTTCGCGCTGGCGATGGGGCTGGGCCACAGGGTCTTGTTCCTTCATTTCATTAACAAAATGACTAAAGAAGAGGAAAAGCGGTCCGACCAGGTCATTTACCGGACGATAGAGATCGGGGCCCTGCTTTTAGGGATCGGCACGGGGTTGGGCGGTGTATGGGCCAACGAGTCCTGGGGACGGTTCTGGGGTTGGGACCCCAAAGAAACGTGGGCGCTCATTACCTTTTTAGGCTATTTGATCTTGATCCATCTTAATCACGCCAAACTGATCAAGCCGTACACACTGGCGGTGAGCGCGATCCTCGGTTTTCTCCTGGTGTTGATGACGTGGTACGGCGTGAACTTTGTGCTGGGCCGCGGGCTTCACAGCTATGGCCAGGGTTCCGGCGGAATGATCTGGGTAATCTATTATCTCATTTTCGAAGCGCTTTTTCTGGGTATGGCGCTCTTAAAAAAACGGTCTCACTTGCCTAGAAAAAAACACTCATGAATGTCGCGGAAATCGTTCAAAAAATTCAGTACATGATCGCGCCGGCCGTCATGGTGTCGAGCTCGGCGCTATTGCTTCTTGGATTTCAAAATAAGTTTTCAAATCTTGCGAACCGCTTCCGGGTGTTGAATCAGGAAAAGCGGATCTTGTCTCAAAAATCCCATAAGGAAGAAATGGAAGCGCTGCGCCTGAACAGCCTGACACTGCAAGTGGATCAGCTGATGAAACGCGCCTCCTACGTAAAGAACGCCATCTTGTTCACCTACCTGGCGATCATCTGTTTCCTCGGCGCTTCTATTTTGGTCTTTCTGAACGTCTACGTTTCCTTTCAATTAAATTATGGGATCGCTTATGTAATTCTGGCGGGTTTTTTGTCATTGATTGCGACCAGCGTTTTTATGCTTTTAGAGACATGGATCTTTTACGGGATCATCGCGCTGGAGAAAAAGATCTAACGGTGATCTAAAAGCTCTTCTACAAAAAGGCCGGCGGCGCGGCTCAAGCGGTGGGTTTTCAGCTTCACGATCCCGATCGGGCGTTTCAAAGGCCGGTTCTTGATATGCAGCAGACGAAAACGTCCAGACTTTTCCTTTTCCACAGTCTTGAGGGGCACTATCGAAACGCCCATCCCTACCTCGACCGCT
>PEWW01000064.1 GCA_002779345.1 Candidatus Omnitrophica bacterium CG07_land_8_20_14_0_80_50_8
AAGGCGGATGTGGTCTATGACCAAAATTCCCGCCTGAGACTGGCGATGAGCGCGTTGACCGCCAGAAAAGACGCGCTTTCCGAAAACGCGTCGCTTGCCGGAGCCAGAAAACGCGCCACCTTGGGCCTATTGAATGCGGTCAACAAGGATGAGCTCGGGAAAAATATCGCCGGAACGATAGCGGGTATTTCGGCGGCCGTTCTTACGGCTGCCAGAGCCACGGCGGCCGAGGTGATCTCCACGACTCCGATCGCTTCTCCGCTGTGCATTGTCGACCAGCTGGTCGCCGCGAACAATCTGCCCGGCTTAAGAACTGTTCTTAAGATATTGGGCAAGGCAACCCGCACAGAGAACCTCATCACGACAGAAGAAGCCCTGAGGAACGATTATTATGCTAAAGCGGCCCTTCGTGATAAGAAAGAAAAAGAATATAAAGAGGCCAATAAGGATTGGGACAACCTCAACGGGCTTAGCAGTGAATTGACAGCCGGTTCTCAGGAACTGACGGATGCCGAAAAACGCATGAACCGGCTCCTGACCGAGTACAACCAGGCCTTCATGCTTGCCAACGCGGCCAAGAACGACTGGATCAATATCGCGCTCAAGGCCTTGGCAAGCACCACGGCCGACAGCATTTCCAACAAGGTGCGGGATCTGATCGCCCGTGAGATATTGAGGGCTCGCGTCACTCAGATCGAGGCCGCAAAGAAGTGGCTTGAGGACACCGTGGCGGCGCTTACGATCCAAAAGTTGACGCCCAACGGATGGGGAGGAGTGGCGGTCAACTATGTCGTCATGGATAAGGAAAGATTCGATGAGCTTAAGAGACAGGCGAATTCCATTCAGGAAGAATCAAAGATCTCATTCGATATCTCGAGGATATTCAACGCCGTGGGCGTGGAAACGACCCTGTGCAATGAGATCGGGGATTATTACAATGCGACGGTTCCCGCGCTGACGACGGCTACTGCGGATCCTATAGCGACTCTGAGCGACAAGATCCTGAACCTTCAGCTTTTGGAACCCAGCTACCGGTTTTATAGCGCCGAACCGCCCGCGACATTGCCGGCGAGTTGGAAATACAGCTATTATCCCAAGCTACCTGAGACGACCGTGTATCTTTGGAAGGACTCGACGTCCGGTGCGCTGAGTTTCAGTGATTCGGCGCCGGCGGCGGGCTCCGAGATCTATTCAGTCCCCGTCAAGGTGGTGGGTGCGGGTGAGATCCGGATCGGCACGGGTTCCTCGCCTGCCGTTGTCACGGTCGAGAATTTCTGGTCCGATATTAATATTTTCTTTGATGAGTCGCAGAACATGGTCCGGGCGACATCCGCTCACTCGATCGTTTCCAGGGCAGTCCAGGCTCCGGCCGAAAGGACTTATTATCTCTTCTCTGACAGCGACGGACGTTTATACGTCCAGGCGGACACGGACGGTGTCGGGAGGATCGGATGGGTGACGTTCGGCACCGATTGGAAGATCAAGGATATTCAAATGCCGGGAGTGTCTGTCACTGGATGGCCCGGAAACTGGCAAGCCGAGCAAAAGCCCTCGGCGGGTTCCTTGACGTGGTTCACGACCTATTATCCTTTCATGAACGCCAATGAATGGAAACAGGCGAAAGAAAAGGCCGGGGATCTGATCGCGCAGAGCGCGATCGAATCCATGGAAGGCGAGAGTAATCTGACCAGCAGTGTGACGATGTCTTCTTCTGAATTGACCTCCTATTTGGGCATTCTCCAGGGTGTGCAGGCGCGGATCACGGTTCCGGACACCGAGTATGCGGATCATTTTGCCTCCTTCCTAACAGAGGCGGATAGTCTCTCGAAGGCGGTCAAGTACGCCGAAGAAGCTGAAAAATCGTCTCAAGTCCTCAGAGACATCAGCCTGAGTTCCTTGATGGGGTCCGAGATCGGCCGGATGCGGATGGCCTTCGTCCTTCCGGACGGGTCTTTCTCGCCGATCGTTCTTCCGAACTATCCGCAACCCGGTCAGTCTCCGACAAATAGCGTTGTGATCTATAAAGATCTTGTCACAGACACCAATGGCGTTTCGAAACCGAAACCGGTCGCGACGATCAACCTGGGGCTCGGCGAAGCAGGGAACGGGCATCAGGTCTACAGCAGAGACGGACAGCTGATAGGAAATGTCGTAATAGAGAATGGCGTGTTCGTTTCATCCGATTTTGCCGCTTTGACAGGGACGCTGACCTCAGCCGATCCTGCGGTCCAGGCTATTTATCAACTACAAGATTCGAATACTCCTCCGACAAATTATACGCTCACGGTCCGTAAGGACGGCGTTTTGATACTTGAGACGGTCTTTGGGGAGGACAGGATCGCGGAGGAAGTTTCGGCCATCGATTTGTCACACATCATCCAATCTCCCTCGACAATAGGCCGAACCATGGTGTTTGGCCAAGACGGGTCCTATTTGGGATGGGTTGAAGTTGAAAATAAGGGCACCGCCACTACGCCTGATTATGCGGTCAAGGACAGCATGTTGACCGAGGACTTCCGCCTCGATATCGATAAAGCCACTCAAAAACTTATGGTCAGACGGGTGGCCTACCTTTCCGGTCAGTCAGACCGCTTTGAACTGTCCGCTGTTGAAACCGGCCGGTCCGAAACCAGGACTTTCTACGACAACGGACGTTATGTCGGCTATGCGACGATTACTGGCAACGGTTCGTCGGCTCCCACCGTGGAGGCGAAGCTGCAGGACGGTTATTATCTGGCCAACCCCGAGTCAGTGACCCTCTCCACCGGTGAAATTAAATGGTATGTCAGTATGAAGAAATCGTCTGACAATATTTTTGTGAGAGAGATCAATGTGGCGGCCGCTACGCTGGACAAGCCCGAAACGTTCGCGATTTACGATAAAGCTGTATCGATCGGGACGGTTTCAGTGAAGGGCGGAGTGATCATCGGCAAACAACTGTCGGCCGGTTATGAGGCCGACATTAAAAATGTGCCGGCGACCACAGATAAAGTTCTTGAGGTTTTCAAAAAGCACGCCGTTTATGTGCAGGATCCGTCCGGCGATCAATTCAAGTTTAATCTCCCGCCTGCCGGCGACCCCATCGATGTGACGGTGGATATCCATGACGCCCAGGGTGTCAAAATTGGAACTGTAAAATTCCCGGCTAATTTGGCTCTTGATGAAGAAAAGGTGGTACAGGCATCTCCCGATGGTCGTTACGAGGCCGTTTGCAAGAAGACCGGCGCCACCGAATTGACGCTTACCATCCGGGAAAGAATGGATATTTCCTCCGGTACCCTGAAGCAAAAAGATATTTATCTTGATCCCTCGAAACAACTTTATTCGATTAAACAGGTTCTCGACAAGGACGGAAAGGTCCTGGGGACGATGACTGTCAGGAATTTTGTCGAGGCATTCAAGGCTATCCTCAGCGCGAATCATCTACCGGCACTTGATCCCTTACCGGCCAATGAAGCTGAGTGGATAGCGCGACTGGAAGGCCTCAAGACTTTATTTGGGGGCTCGCCGACCAATGCTCAGATCAAGGATCATTTGTTCGGAGCCGCCAGTTCGATCGTATTGACGAACAAGCAGGTTTCTGCCATGCGGAATACGGTCGCCCCGGCCTCCGTGTTTGCCGGCGTCCTGCCTGACGGGATCCCGGCGGCCCGTGTAAGGGCTATTTGCGATGTTCTGACTTCCGATCAGGCGTCGGAAGTTGTCTACAATTTGAATGAACTGATGAAGAAAACCTCGGAAACGTTCTTCATTTCCGTTTCCAAGGACCAGGCCAAGGCGCTGAGAGACGCCTTTATTGCCAAACGATATGCCTCTCCTTCGGGCTTGTTGACCACCGGCGATGTGGACGTGATCCTAAATGACCCGCCCTTATCGTCTGTATTTGCTTCGACGACCGTGCAAGTAGACGAGTTGAATGCCTTGTTTGACGCGGCGCTTCCGAGCACTTTAGATGGCCTTGAGGAAGACCTCACAGACGCTCAGTTTGACGCGGACGGATTTGTGTCAGCGGTTAAGAGAGATCTCAAGCTCCCTGAGAAGATGAGCCTTGATGCTTCTCAGATATTCCAGATCCAGAATATTTTAATACCGCCATCGAATATCAGTCATGCTTACGAAACAACCGGCCTGACGGCCGACTACGAAGTCAGTTGGGTATCGGGTTGGCTCAGCGTTTCTCGCAGCAAGGTGCCGTTCATGCTGGATGTTACGAATAAAGACTGGAAGTTAAAAGAAGGGAGATACGGCGTTTACAACGAAAAGGCCCAGAAGGTCGGTTCCGCGAATTTCACATTGGATCCGGCAACGCATAAATTGAATCCGATAGATCCGGCAACAAGCACCCTCCCGGCTGATCTGAAGTTAGCGGCAGAAGATAATCTTCTGTCCCTTAAAACACAAGCGGACATTCTAAGGTCCAACGAAAAGGCCCAAACCGCCTCGTTATTCACCTCTTACCGGACAAACCAATCGCTCAGGTCCGGCCAGGTCCAGGCATCCATGATCTACGATGACAAGGGGATGTCCCTGGGTAAAGTACTCACGAAGGACAATAAGATCTTATCCAGCACCTTGCCGCCCGGCTATACGATCGACGAAGCCGCTCTGGCCGGAGGAATGCTGAGCGTTTCCAAAGCAGTGAATTACATGACCGCCGGCGGTTCGATCGATCTGTCCGGACTTGCGGAGAGCAAGGTCATTCATGTTTATGACGAAGCCGGGATCCGTTCTTTGGGCAGTATCCGTCTTCTCAACGGGGCCCCCCAATTTGTAAATTCCTACGGCAATGAATATGAACTGGGCGCTCCCG
>PEWW01000050.1 GCA_002779345.1 Candidatus Omnitrophica bacterium CG07_land_8_20_14_0_80_50_8
TGCGGTCGCACTATTGGATGAGATGCGCGCGATCGAGGCGCGTTTGGCCTCGGTGTTCATGAACAGTGCCGACGAGCGCAAACTTATTGAGACGAGCCGCGCGGTCGAACTCATAAAAAAACTTATCCACTTGGAGCTCACTTCTGATGAATACGCGCGTTTGAATGAAAACCCCGCTTTTTCAGACGCTGTGGCGATGAGCGGGTTCCTGAACCGCAAGCTCATGGACTTGCACTCTCATTACGAAGATGCCCTGTTCTTGGACGAGGATTACGACAAAGGCGTGGCGGCGGCCCGGCATTTCTATGAGCTCACTCTCGAAAGGGACCGCGCTTTCCTCGACCGGCTTGTCGCCAAAATGCAAAAGGAGGGAGAAACCAAGGCTGTCCTCATCGCGGGCGGTTATCACGCGTTTGATCTTGAGAAGCTTTTTCGTGACCGCCGTATCGCCTACACGACCGTGCGGCCCCAAGTCCTGCAGGAAACCAATAAGGCGCGTTATGAGCGGTTGTTACTTGGCAGGCGCTTCGTTAAGAACTCCGGCGGAAGCGATAGGAATATTTCTCCTGAAGTGGCTCGAGGCCTCCAAGTCCCCGTTGGCAGCAACACTTGGGCAAGTGTATTTTCAATCGCCTGCCAGCGACTTGGTGCGACCCCGGGAGCGAGATTACGGAATCCTGTCATCCCGAGCGAGCCCCGTTTTCAATCTAGCGGGCCGAGGGATCTTGCGGCGCCAGATTCCTCGACTGCGTCGCTAGTACCAAATTCGTCAACTCCGCTCGGAATGACAAATAGTTCCGGCGCGCGGCTCGCCGATGGTCCTGATCATACCAGCCGGAGGACGAGTTCCGAGGGTTTAGAGCGGAGAGGACTGGCAGGAACACCGATCTGGGAATCGAGCAAGTTTTGGAAACGACGGTTTCAGTTCTTAGAAGCGATCCGTAAGCGGATGAATCCCGATGGAACGAGAAAGCTTGGTTTTTATATTTATGCGGGGCCGGATGTTGTTCACCCGTTTCTGGCATTGAATCTCGAAACGCTCATCATGACCGATCAGCTGGTTTTTGGCCAAGGGCCTACTTCAAAGGCCAGTCAAGCAGAGATTGCTCAAGCGGTTTATGAAGAAAGAACGGCGTGGGGCGAGAGACTGCTGGAAAATTACGTGACACGTGGCGGCGGAAACATGCGATCAGTAGTCTTGGCAAGCCTTCGATCGATCGAGGCCGAGGATATAAGCGAACCCGTAAATATCTCGGAAGACACATGGGAAATATCATTCAGGTGGAAACATCCTTCCGAAAACGATACAAGAGAACGAAAGATTATTTACATTGGTTCAAGGAATTTGAGATCGCTCGGAGCTAGGAATCTGCCGGAACCGGTTATTGAAACGATCCGGAACGAAGGAGGCGTGGACTTCTTTATCGAAAAGGCGCCAAATTACTATGGGGAAGCGATAAGGAGCGGTATCGAGGAGGGCCCCCGCCCCGCTTCTTTGACAAGTTTGGCGAACCTCTTAAAGAGGAGTTTGGTGAAAGAAGGAGGGTATTGTATCGGGGATGAGGAAACAGGGATATTTCTTTCTTCGGGCCGCGATCTCGTACGACATTCTTCAGATTTTTCCTATGAGAAGAGGCCTTTATTATTTCGTTTAAAAGAGTTTTTTTCTTTTTCGGATACTTGGAAGTGGGGGAATGGGCCCATCGAGGTGGTCAGGCGGCATCAAGGGGCGCCGGATATTTTATCGAGCGGCGCGCGGCTGGCGGTGAGGTTTGGAGATACTCATAACGTTCCTTTGGGAACATTGCTTGAGACGCTCCGTTTGGAAGAAACCAAGCTTGTCTCGGATTTTGTCGAGCCGGGAAGCGGTCTGCGTGTCCTTGAGATCAAGGTCGAGAACTTTGACGGCGAATCTCTTTCGCCGAAAGGCCCCAATATTCTCCGTGAGCTCTTTTATGATATTCGACTGGATTCCTTGAACGGCCGATCGATCCGTTTTTATGTGGTTCTTTCAGAAGATAATCTGCCGCTTGGAATTTTTCCGGTTCCGGGGCAAGTTCCCGCGGAGGATGTCCTTCGCTTGGGCAGATTGTATGTGACAGCTTACCGGTATTGGAATTTGACGCCCTTCTTGACCCCGCTTGAGGTGATCAAGAACCTTGGCCCGGAATCCCGCCGGTTTTGGCTTGAAAATGGACAAAGACTTCGGGATCTAAACGAGAAGCTTGAAAAGTTTAAATCATTTTATTTGCAAAAACTCCGCGATGCGCGTGAACTCGCCTGGGTCGGAGAGCCTACAAATCCTCAGCCTTTTATTTATGCCGAATTTAATCCGGCTGACCGGAAGCTACGAGCCCGTTCGTTTAATCCTGATGTTATCGGAAGATTGGATGAAGGTCAAAAATGTGACACGCAGATGTTTGACGCCGTGGATGTCCCTAGAACTCTTCTTGTTCGGTTTCCGTCAACTTACGACTTTTCCGGTGCCGTGGAAGCTGACGAGGCCCTGTATCAGGAGGTGTATGACAGAATTTCCTCCTATGTGCCGGCTGATGATAGATCTGGGAATGCCGTGGTCGTAGGAAATCTATGCGCGGGATTAGGCACTATCGCCTGGATCGACTATTTGGCTTTAGGTCAAAGGGCAAAAACCGCGCGTTTTCACGTCTCTGACATTAATCCTTTGGCGAGCGCCAGCGCGCGATTCAACCTGGGGCAGGTGATTGGCATCCCAAATCTTGAGGTGACAACGAATGATAATTTAATTTCGCCGGAAGGCTATCAGGCTTTTTCGGAGAGAGTCCATATTTTGACGGCGAACGCCCCCGACTATGATTCGTCACATGAGGGATTTAGCGGAACACCGCGGGCTGTTTTCATGACGGAATTGGCGGACGGGCGCGAACATTCGGTACATTTCTGGAACCGGTTTATTGAAGCTCTACCGCGTTGGGTTGATCCCGACAGAGGCCTGGTTTTGGTGTGGAATTCGATCAGTTCTTCCCGTCGAAGTTCAATACCGGAAAGAATTCGTAATATACCCGGTGTCTCGAATTGTGAGATGACGCCTGACGGAAGCGTTTTTGTGCTGAATTTCGGAAGAGCGCTTTTGGGCGCGCGGATGGCTAAGACGGACTTTGAACCGAGGCCGGAAGAGGGAATTCTGCTGGAACATTCTTTTCCGTTCGGACGCCTGGTGGTTCTGAAGCCTTACGAGGCGAGGCCTGGACTCTTAAAATATCCCATCGATATTGACGGCGATGTGACCGTCTCGGGCGAGCTGACGGTTGTGGATCCTGTGGAGCGTCAGTTCTTAGTACTGGGAGACGACAGGGTCCGCCGGTACGATTATGAATTGACGCGAAGATGGCCCCGGTTTATGGCCGACGGCGGAATGCCGATCCAGGACTATTTTGAGGCGGCGGTTTCTCCGGAGAAATATTCGAATATCATCGGAGATAAAGCGGATGCGTCGTCCGGTGCCGTGATCTATGCCAGAAATCTCGATCTGGGTCATTTTTGGGACCCGGATTCGTTCTTCGTTGTGTGGGACGGCGAAGGATCCTCGCTTTTGGCCAAGCCGGAAGATGCCAGAGGCCTGAGGCAGGCGTATTACGAACCGTTGAACGGACAATATTTTGTCACCAGTCTCGACGCGATGAATCCCGGGATCTATCCGGTCGAGGTCGAGAATGGCCGTCTCATCGGAAGCGTTCCCTTTAAAAACGGATTTAAATCCGTGCCGCTTTTAATGAACGGCCAAGATCAATATCCCAAGATATTTTTTAAAGAGAAAGAAAAAAGAGAGCCGGACGGAGCGGAGGTCGGCCGCGCGATCTATTGGGAAAACCCCGATCAAACCATGGCGTTTTCCGCGATGGGGAATGATCGGAGCGGGAAGTTCGTGAGCGTGGACCTCGCAAAGGATTGGTACGGGGTCTGGCCGTCCGCGTCCGTCGGGGAAATTCGGCAGAAATACGCCGAAGGAAAAATTGAGTCGGCTTTGGACAAGGGCAGGTCGGGGACGGAACTCGATCTTTATCAGGAGGCGCAAGTACTGCAGTATTTGGCGGAAAATGGATTGGTGTGGGACCTCGGCCTCGGCGGCGGAAGCGGTGACGTGACAGAAATGATGAGAATGCCCGGCGGTGAGTTGATCATTCACTGGGTCGGAGCCAAAGGAGGTCTTCGAGGCCTGCAGGCGGCGCTGGCGAATCCGATCGATGAGAAAAAATTGACCGCGGCACTGGAAAACAGGCTCCAACGCCGTTTGGGCGCGGGGCTCGTCGTAAAAGACCGGGGCGCGAGACTAGCGGATGCGGCCCAAATGACGGATCTCGATCAGATGAGAAGGATGCAGAGCGTGAGGGATCGGATATTGCGCTATATGTCAGGTCAGAAAGACGGAGGGATTCAGTTGATAAGCCGTGACGGAAATTTTATGTTTACGTTTGGGTTGAGCCGGGAATATCCCGGCCTGGTGTTTAAGATTCCGAAATCCAGAGATGACGGCGATGAGGAAATCCAACAAGAAATGACCAGGATGTCGAAGATAATGTAGCACGTTCCTTCCGAACGAATTTCCATCGGGACAGGCGACGGTAAAATCGATCTGATCTCCATTAAAGGATTAGCGCCGTTTATTTATTACGATGGGATGATTGTCGAGCAAGTTACGGTGGTTAATGACGGCTTACTATGGAATCCCGATGAGCGCGATAAGGAAGCGGCAGATGTTCAAACGGTCAGGCAAATATTATCGGATCAAAATCTATATTGTCCTGACCTGGGTGTGCGTCAGAGACCCAACATGGGTTATTTGGATGAACCGCAAACGCAGCCGGTGCTTTATGACTTCGGGATGTTGAGGCTCGGAGAAGGCGCGAGGCTTGAAAAACC
>PEWW01000029.1 GCA_002779345.1 Candidatus Omnitrophica bacterium CG07_land_8_20_14_0_80_50_8
AAAGTGTTGCAGTATGAGTTACAACTCACCTAACAAATTAATAGTGTAAATCCCCTTAAAAATGATACAATTTTGGCATATTGCGGACAATTGTTAGCAGTTTTTTTAAACTGCGAGGGTGGGGTGTGTATAAAAAGGCTATAACTACCATTGGTTGTATACTGGCAATCCTGGTTTTCTGCCGCCATGGCTACGCAGCCGATACATCGCTTGGCGACGAAGCCCAAAAACAGCTGGCCTCCCAAGGGGATACCTTTGAGAGAGAGCGGAGACGGCTTTCACTTAAAGAAGAAAAAAAACCAGAGATCGTCGTTGAGGAGCAAAAAAAGCCCCCACCAAAAAAAGGAGCGGGCCCGCCTTTTTTACTAAAAAAAATAATCATCGAAGACAACGCGCTGTGCTCGCAAAAAGAACTTGATCCGATCCTGGCCCCCTATGAAAATATTCAATCATCTTTTGAAAGTCTGCAGGCCGCGGCCCAAGTGGTGTCCAACTATCTCCGCGCGAAGGGTTTTTTAACAAGCCGCGCCTACCTTGCGCCCCAAAAAATCGAGAATGGCACGGTCATTTTAAAGATCCTGGAAGGAAAAATTGGAAAAATTAAAGCCGAAAATAACCGCTATTTCAAAAAGAGCCTTTATACGGATTCCATCCATCTAAAAAAAGACAGGCTCTTTGATTATTCCGATCTTGAAAACAGCATGTATTTTCTCAATCGAAAACCAGACAGGACGGCCAAGGCCTATTTGATCGCCGGGGAAGAACCTGACACATCGGACCTGGTTTTAAAAGCGGACGAGACTTATCCCGTCCACGCGCATTATGATTTTAACAATCACGGGACAAAATTCACGCACCTTGGCAGGAACGCGGTAGGTGTGGACCATAATAATCTTACCGGCAACGGGGACACTTTTTCCGGGTCCGTCATGATGGCGGAACAAAAAGCGTTCGACGGAGGCTTTATCGCCTATGATCTGCCCCTGGAGTCCACAGGCACGACCATTCATCTGAACACAAGCTACGTAAAGACCCTGCTCGTCGGCGACTTGAAGCCATTCGAGATAAAAGGCAGTTCATTCAATTTCACTCCGGGCGTCACGCAAACCTTTTATAAAAAAGCAACTGCCCTGCTGGAGGGTTATTTCAGATTTGAAATCAAGGATTCCAAAACTACGATAAGCGATACAAAGATCAATTTCGACCGCGCGCGGGCCGCCGTGTTCGGTCCCCGCTTCACGTTTCAGGACGCCGGAGGCCGGACCATTTTCTCGTCTGATCTGCATTGGGGTATCCCTAATTTTCTGGGAAGCGCTGACGAAACGGATCTGAACGCGAGCCGCGTCAACTCCGGCGGAGATTTTTTGTATTACACCGGGAGTATCGCGCGCGTCCAGAGGATACCGCCCGAATCCGTTCTGATATTGCGGGCGGGCGGTCAATGGACACGGGACACGCTGACATCTTTGGAACAAGTCCGGGGAGGCGGGAGTTACTCAGTCAGGGGTTATCCGGAGTCGGACTCCTCGGGGGATTACGGCTACAACTGGTCGATGGAGGTTGATGTTCCCCTTACTTTTTTGTCAAAACGTTGGAAGATCCCCTATAACAACCGATACAACTGGCGTGACTCGGTGCGGCTGGTGGGCTTCCTGGAGGGAGCCAATACCTACCTCCGGGAAAGACAGCAGGAAACGGACATTAAAGACAGGTTTTTGCTGGGAACGGGTTTTGGACTTCGTTTTAATATCGGAGAAACACTTTCACTTCAGGTCGATCTAGGGTACCCCATAGGTGATAGATCCAACGACAAGAACCGGAAGCAGTTTCACATTTCTCTGCAATCAGGGTTTTGAGATCGAGGGCGAGCTGATCACTACGTGGCTTGGGGCCGAACCCACGGAAATTTGTTCTATCGTGTTGTTCTTCATGTTCAGAACGGAAAGACTGCCTGAAAGCTGGTTTACCACGTAGACCTTGTCACCTTCGGGGGTGATCGCTATATCGCCCGGCGCTTCGCCTACTTTGAACTCCGAAACCTTTTGGGTGTCCAGTTCCACCACGGACAAAGTGTTGCTCTTTCGGTTAGCAACAAAGAGATGCTTCCCGTCCGGACTCATTTTTACAATGTAAGGGGATTCTCCCACTTTAATTTCTTGTGTAATCTGCATGGTTTTGACTGACACGATCACCACGGTGCCTTTGCGGCTGTCGGCCACATAAAGAACTGTTTCATCCGGCGACAGACAAAGCCCGTTCGGACGTTCGCCTACTTTGAGCACCGCCTCTTCCCTGCCTGTGATAGTATTGATCTTTGAAACGGTGCCTCCCAGAGTGTTGGAGACAAAAAGTGTTTGGTTGTCACGCATCAGGACCAAACGCGACGGGTAGGAACCCGTTTTCAGGACAATCTCAATATTGCCTGATTTCAAAGAAACTTTTTGAATGCGATCGTCCGCAGGAATTGCTACATAGGCATAGGATTCGTCGTCGCTCAAGACCACATCGCCTGAGGTCTTAGAAAGACCGAAGATGTTCTTCGTCCCCTCACGGGTCGCGGTATCTATCACGGAGATCTTTCCAAACTTTGGCAGGACCGCATACACCTCACCGCCTTTTTTGGAGACCGCCAGGCCCGAGGCGGTATCTTTTAGTTTGATGCCTTTTAATTGCTCATGGATTTTGCCCCTTAAGATTTGCAGGCCATCCTCAAAAGATATATAGATGGACCTCATCTTGAAAGCCGCCTGTTTATCTTTGCCGATACGGATAGACTCACCATCATAGACCATGTTACCGCTGACATCCACGGCGCCCTCTGTCACGAAAACTTCCGTACGCTCTTCCGTATCCTCCTTTTCTTCTACATCTTCTTTGATACGATTTCCGCCGCAAGGGTTAGAACCATCAGCGCCAAAAGGAGAATCTAAACAAGGGTCTGATACAAAACTCGGTTGACCTGGTTGTGACGCTGAGCCCGGGGTAGGACTCGGATCGGGATCCGGATCTGGATCAATAATAGGTTCGCAGTCAGTACAAACAGGCGGAGGTTCGCAGTTAGTACAAGGCGGAGGTTCGCAGTCATTACAAGGCGGTGGGGTGGCAGTCTCGAACCAATTGCTGTTGTTGCCACCGTCGGTAACATTGGTAAATACACCACCCTCTTTCAAAGATCCCACGGTCGCGTAATTTAAATTGTTGGAATCCGAAACGGTTGAGTCTTGAATGTCCCAGCCGTCGGCTTGAAGGCCGATGGACCATTGTCCGGCACCCGCGCCTTCGAGGGTCACGCCATTGACCACCCAAGTGCTCGGGGAGAGTACGTTGAAGGTTTTTCCAGTGGTGAATTTAACCGTCTTTCCCGCTGTGGCGATCGTGAGGTCCCAGAAATCAAGGCCGCCTGCCGGAGCGTCTAGGGTGGCTTCGGTAAGCGTGTCTAAAGTGACTCTTCCTGAATTGTGAGTAAAGGTCCCTCCTGTCACAATGAAGTCATCTCCAATATTAAAGACGTTGGCAGCTCCGGGAGCGTGGAAGTTGCCATCGGTTAGTCTGAATACACCGTCCACCGTCAGGTCTCCTACGATCGTGATGTCATCACTGCCTGCAAGACCTGTGTTGTTGATTGTTAAATTGTTAAAAGAAGAAACGCCGGGGGTGATGGACTGGTCGTTCGTCCCGGTGAAAGTAACGGTGGAGAAGCCTGCGGTGAAAACTCCGGAGTTGGTCCAATCCCCCGCGATGTCAATGGCGGCGGTGCCGGTGGCATCGAGGGTGGTGCCGAGATTGATATTAAGGCCTCCTGTTCCTATGGTGAGGGTGTAGTTGTTGGTGGTAACCACGCCGCTTGCTTGAAGGGCCAGGCTGTCGCAGGTAAGATCTGTTTGCATGTTAAGGTTCGTGGAAGCGCCGGTGACAATGAGCGTTCCCAGGTTCTGAATACCGGCGGTGTGGTCGTTGTAGTTTTGAACTTGGGTGCCGTCGAAGGTAAGGGTGCCGCCCTTGGTGAAGGTCGTGCCGACGGCCAGAGTAAAGTCCCCGGCGGCATTCATATTCTTAGAGTTCTGTGAGAAGCTTCCAGCTTGGAGATCGAAGTTTCCGTTGAGGACTAAATTGTTGGCGGCGTTGATCGAGATGGAGCCGGTGATAATGAGATCCCTTAGGGCTTGAGAGGCGTTGATGGATTTGGCGGCTCCGCTCATCGTGAGAGTGTTGCCGGTATTCGTCCAAGCGCTGGTGATGACTACATCGCCTGAGGCATTGATACTGCTTGTGCCAGAGGCGGTGAGTGTGCCGCCGGTATGAGAGAAGTCTCTTGAGTTAATGGTTCCTGAGAACGTGTGTGTTCCCGTAGAATGCGAGTAATCCTGGACGGTGATGGTGCCCGCGCCTTGAGTGATCGTCATATTGGCATTATTTAGAGTGAAGTTGTATAAAGCTCCGGAGAGCGTTCCCCCGCCGTTGGTGGATAGATCTAATACTGCCGTTGAGGTAGGAACAGGCGTGAAGTCATTTCCTAAGGTCAGTGTCCTACCGTTTAAGTCTAAGGTGCCGGCGGTAAAGCTTAACGTACCACCTGTGGCCATGGTTAAATCATTGGTAATCAACCGGACGCTCGTACCTGTATTATTTATGATGAGGTTGTAAAATTGTTTGGCGGCGCCTGTACCGCCGGAGTTGATGCCCTGTGTGCCGGAAGCGCCGTTAAAGGTAACGGTGGAAGTGCCATAGGTGAAGGTACCGGAGTTGGACCAGTTGCCTCCTATTTGGAAGGTGCCTGAGTTTGAGGCAATAAAGGTAGCATTGGCATTGATGGTGA
>PEWW01000013.1 GCA_002779345.1 Candidatus Omnitrophica bacterium CG07_land_8_20_14_0_80_50_8
GACTGATAACTTGGTCCCCTCGCCTTCCCACGATTTTGTAAATAACTGTTTATCTAAAGCAGCGTCGTATGGCATGAATCTCTCCTCTTTATGGTTCGTTACGATGATCCGGCGAATCCTTTCGCGGGACATCGCGGACGAATCCGCCTCGATTGGCGGCGGATTTTTTATTTACGCGCAGCTTCGTGCCTTTTTCGGCCCGCTTCGTAGCGCCGCTTCTCGTCCGCCGTTTCCGGCACAAGGCGCGGCACTTCCTTGGGTTTTCTCTGATCATTCAAACAAACCATCGTGAAATAACAGGAATTGGTGTGCCGTTTTTGACCGGTGCCTAAATTTTCAGAAAATATTTTAATGCCTACTTCCATGGAACTGTGGCCGACAAAATTTACCGAGGCCAAAAAAGTCACCAGTTCCCCGATCCGTATCGGCTTCCTGAAATCAACCCGATCTACCGAGACTGTCACGCAATTCGGGCCCGCGTGCCGCGCCGCGCAGACATACGCGACGCTGTCAGCGATCGACAGGATCGTGCCGCCGTAGATCGTGCCGCCAAAATTGGCGTGCTGCGGCATCATGAGCTGACTCATTTCGGTTTTGGATTCGCTAACTTTTTTTTCGGCCATTGTATGACCTCATTAAACTGTCATTGCGTATACCGAAAGTGTCATTCCCGCGAAAGCAGGAATCAACCGACGGATAATCCCCGCTTTCGCGAGGATGACAACTCGTTTGGACATTATAATACACAACCGCTCAAAATATGCCAATAAAAGAAACGAGCCGCCCCGCGTTGCCTTTTTCAAGGCGAAACGAATAAAAGTTCTTAGGGTCGCAAACCGTGCAGAGGTCCAAATCGGTGATCCGGCTTTTCAGCGCGCCGGCTTCCAGCAGCTGCCTTTTGGTTTCCCCTGTGAGGTCGAAATATAATTTACCGTTCGTTCGCCGTAGGGGCGCACGGCCGCGCGCCCCTACATGACCAAAATGATCCATGAATTCCTCCCCCACCTCGTAATGATCTTTTCCAATGTGCGGTCCAAAGACGACGCGAATATCGGATACGCCGCATCCGGATTTCTCCCGAATCATGTCAAACGCCTTTCGGACAATCCGCTTTTGAGTCCCTCTCCACCCGGCATGCACCAATCCGATCCACCGGCCGTCGTCCCGGCCCGCGATAAAAAATACAGGGAGACAATCCGCCGTGAGCACGAGCAATACGAGATTTGACAAATTCGTGACGACGCTGTCGGTGTTCATTAAATGATAAAATTCGGTAGGAGCGGGTTTCAAACCCGCCCCTACGGAGGCTAACTGGTTTTCATCTTCTAAAACCTGAAGGGCGTCCCCATGCACCTGATTCAGAAAAACATAACGTGTAGGGGCGGGTTTTCCGCCTGAGACGGACCCGCCCGTGGAGGGCAAACCTGCCCCTACGGAAATCGCCTCATGAAAATACCGTTGATTATTTTCGTCCAGTAAATCATCCGTTTTTTTTAAAACGACCGGGAAACGCCGGGTCGTAAATCCGGCCTGCACACGGTATTTTTTTAAATTGTCAAGTATGACAATATCCTTGTTAAAAAATTTTCTGAATAATCGGCGCTTAAGCTGCTTCGCAAAATCAGGCACAATGAGCGAGGCGCCTATAAGGATGAGAGGCCACCCCGGAACAATGGGTAGAAGCCAACCAATAATACCCAGGATAACAAGAAAAATTCCAACAACAATCGAGGCAATTTTTTTCATAGTTTGATCATAAGGACGGGGTCTCCCCGCCCGGATTTTGGTGCGAAAAAGGCGCCTTTATCGTTCATCAACAGAATCAAACGAGTGGTCTAAAACCGGATATTTTTTGGCGTCTCTGTCATCAAAATGCCACCATTCGGTAGAGATCCCGTGAAAACCTTCTTTGGCCATTTCCTCTTCGAGGATTTGTCTGTTCTGCCGCTCTGCCGTTGTCCCGCCGGCATAATCGCGGTGCGAACGCTTGGAAAACTCATCATAAGCGGACGGCATCGGCAGTTCCCGGCCGGCGGCATCCACGAGGGTCAGATCCACGGCCGCGCCGCGGTTGTGATTCGAACCTTTGGCGGGATTGGCCACATAGCCTTCGACCGGAAGGATCGCCCACATTTTCTTTTGCACAGAAAGCGGCCGGTAACCGTCAAATATCTTTAAACCAAGCTTGCGTTTTTCAAGGCTTTCCTGAATGCGTGAAAGTTTTGCGGCTACCGTGCGCAAAAGCAGGCATCGCGCCTCGGGATAAAGCGTTTCATGAGTAAAATTGTCAGGGGTCGCGTAACGGATGTCAAGACGGATGCGGGGGTTGATTTTTTGGATATCGACCAAAGGGTTGTCCTTGCTAAAACACTGCCCCTGCAGCGCGGATACCAAAAACGCCGCAAGGGTAACGGATTTGAACGAGCGTAGGTTCATTCCAACAATTACTTAGCGGTTCCCGCTTTCCGCTCTTCGTACCGCTGGCTCTGTTCCTTAAAAAATGGAACCGGGTTCAGATTTTTAATAAACTGGCCTGCCCGCGATCCCGATCCGCCCAATCCCGATCGTTCGCCCTCTTTTTCCCAAAAACCAGGGGCTTGTTTCTCACCAGCCCGAGCAGTAGTGTTTTCAGTCTTTCGCGCTTCGCGCTGTTTGTCTTTGATGGCCTTCATTGCTTTAAAATGAGCCTCTTTGACTTCGTCCGGAGTCGCCGCGAACGAAACGCCGTAAAAACCAAAGCTTAATAATAAGATACCCACTGTCATTTTCTTCATTTTGGTCCTCTCTGTGTTAACGTAATCCTACTTTTATTTAAAAAAATCCCTGGCGTTCTGTTTACCCGTGATCTCTTTGTAATCCTCGTAATCTATAAACGTCAGATCCGGCCGGCGGTCCTTGATCCGCCTGACCGTCGCTCCCCGGCCCCGGTCCAGCTTTCCGGTACTACGCGAAGCGATGAAACGAAAATCAGTCCCGCATTTAGGGCAGTTCCGGATCTGCGCGTAATCGATTCCCAGTTCACGGCAATTGGCGCAATCGGCCGTTACTTCGCCGACAATCATCAAGTGTTTGGTGATCCCCTCAAGATCGCAGTTCTGCCAAACTCGGATGTAAAAAGACATCAGAATAAACTCGTTGGGAACGAGCCCTCTTCCTTCTTCTGCTGTTCTTTTTCATCCTTCAAAGCGTTGCCCCAGTCAACCGGCACCTCATACGTCTGGTAATCACGGTTTGAAATAAAAATAATTTTTTTATGCTTCAGGCCATATTCATAGATATCTTTTGTAATCCGTACGTCATCCATGCAATATTTTTTTAGCTCCTCGATTTTTCCGTCTTTGAAAAGCCCAAGCGCATCCAATCCACTGCCCGATTTCGAAGTTTGCAGTGTCGCCTGCGCGAGACTTTGAAGACTGATGCGATGGCCGCGCACTTTTTCAAACTCGACCAGAAGGTCCAACACGGGAAAATTTTTGACCGGCGTTACGAAATAAGGCGCCAATACTTCCATGTCAAAATCCCGCACGTTAAACCCGATGATGAGATCCGCTTCTTTCATGAGTTCTTCCAGCTTCAGCATTTCCTTTTCCTCGAACGCAAGATACGAGTCGGTCTTGGAGTCATAAATGCATGCCACTGAGATTTTTAAGAGGTATAGTTTTTTGCGGTCAACTTCGTTAAAACCCTTCTGCGTCTCGACGTCGAGGACCATGAACCGTTCGTTTGAATTAACCATCACCCCGTCACCGCCCCATAAGCCGCGGAAGACACCAGCTTCGAATATTTCGCCAAAACGCCGGTCGTAAACTTCGATTTGAAAGGTTTTAGCTTCTTAATCCGAGTCGCTATCTCTTTGGCGGTTAACTCGACGCTCAAAAGCTCCCGCTTTGGATCGATGACGATGATATCGCCGTTCTTGAGGGCCGCGATGGGTCCGCGCGAGGCCGCTTCGGGGGCCACGTGCCCTACGACAAATCCATGAGAGCCGCCGGAGAATCGGCCGTCCGTGACGAGCGCGACGGAATCTCCGAGGCCCATTCCGATAATGGCGCTTGTCGGGGAAAGCATCTCACGCATCCCGGGACCGCCCTTGGGTCCTTCATAGCGGATCACAACGACGTCGTTGGTTTTGACTTTGTTTCCCAAAATGGCCGAGAGCGCGTCTTCTTCGGATTCAAAAATACGCGCGGGGCCCCGATGATAGAAAACTTTGAGGCCGCTGATCTTGGCGACGGCGCCTTCGGGCGCGAGGTTGCCCTTCAGGACCACCACCGGAGCGGTCGGATACAAGGGTCTTGAGATCGGCCGGACGATCTCTTCATCGGAACAGGGTTTCACGTCTTTTAAATTCGCGCCGACGGTTTTCCCGGTGACCGTCAACGCATCGGCGTGGATCAACCCGGCGTTCAACAAAAGCTTCATCACGCCGGGAACACCTCCGGCTTTATTCAGGTCCGACATCACGTATTTTCCGCTCGGCTTCAAATTCGCCAGGTGCGGCACCTTTTTTCCGATGCGGTTAAAATCATCCATGGTCAGTAGGGGCGCACGGCCGTGCGCCCCTACCTCGTTGGCAATGGCAATCAGGTGCAAAACCGCATTCGTCGAGCCGCCCAGCGCCATCACGAGCGTGATCGCGTTCTCGAATGCTTTCTTGGTCAGG
>PEWW01000150.1 GCA_002779345.1 Candidatus Omnitrophica bacterium CG07_land_8_20_14_0_80_50_8
CTTGGTTCTATGTTGATCGAGGAAGACGCCCTTGCGCAAGCCATCGAAGTATTGACCCCCGAAACTTTCTACAAAGACGCCCACAAAAAAATATTTCAAACGCTGATTGATCTTTTTAACGAGAATAAACCCGCGGATTTGATCACCCTGACGGATCACCTGGATCGGAAAGGCATTTTGGACGAGATCGGCGGCGCCAGTTACTTGGCATTTTTAACGACCGCCGTTCCGACGGCGGCCAATCTTGTACACTACACGAAGATCGTCAGAGAAAAGTACATTCTACGCCATTTGATTACCAACGCAACGCGAATCGTAACGGACTGCTATGACAGCTCGCAGAATGTGGATGAGTTGCTGGATCGCGCCGAGAAGGTCATTTTTGATATCACAAGCCGCAAATTTTCAGGCGGGGTCGTACCGCTTAAGGAAATTATCCGCAATCAGATCGAAACCATCGACAGACTTTACCAGAGAAAAGAGCACATCACCGGGATCGCCACGGGTTATCATCAGTTTGATACGCTAACGGCCGGACTTCAACCTTCGGATTTGATCATTATCGCGGCGCGTCCCTCGATGGGCAAAAGCGCTTTGATGACCTGCATTGCCGAACATGTCGGGATGGTTCTAAAAGCGCCGGTGGCGATTTTCAGTCTGGAAATGTCCAAAGAGCAATTGATTCAAAGGATGCTCTGCTCTTGCGCGCGCGTAAACGCGCACAAAGTAAGAACCGGGTTCTTAGCTCAATCGGATTGGCCAAATCTGACAAGCGCGGCCGCCAAGCTTTCGGAGGCTCCGATCTACATTGATGACACGCCCGGCATCAGCGTGCTTGAGTTGAAGGCCAAGGCGCGGAGGCTCAAAGCGCAGTTTGGCATTAAACTTTTAATTTTAGATTATTTACAGCTCATGCAGGGCGTGGCTGGAACCGAAAATCGCCAGCAGGAAATTTCGGAGATTTCACGTTCACTGAAGGATCTGGCGCGTGAACTTAACGTGCCGCTGATCGCCATCAGTCAGCTGTCGCGCGCGGTAGAATCCCGGACGGATCACCGTCCCCAATTGTCAGATCTAAGGGAATCGGGCGCGATCGAGCAGGACGCCGACGTCGTGGTGCTTCTTTTAAGGGAAGAATATTACAACCCCACCGATGAAAATCGCGGCAAGGCTGAAGTGATTATCGCCAAACAGAGAAATGGCCCGGTGGATACGATTGAGCTTGCCTTTATCAAGGAATACACCCGCTTTGAAAATGCAGAACTCACCCGCAGGGAAGAGGTCTAATGGTCGTTTTAGGAAATCGTGATTTATTTTTTTATTTTTGATTTATCAGTAAAGCTATGCTAGAGTAAACGCTTAAATTATGAAACCTAAAATACTTTTTTTACCAGTTCTTTTGGCGTTTAGTTTGATCCAATTTTTCCCTTCCCTTGCCCACTCAGGTGACAGCGAAAAAGTGGTTAGAATTGTCGATGTCAAAGGCAATAAAACGGTCTCCAGCCTTACTATTCTCGCCAAGGTAAAGACCCAAGCGGCTCAGCCCTTATCCTCCACGATCCTCAACGAGGATCTAAAAAGGCTTTACGGCCTCGGATATTTCTCGGACGTGCGGATCGAGCAGGAAGCACTGCCGGACGGCGTCAAAGTGATGTTTGTGGTGGTTGAAAAACCGATCCTCTCCGAGATTAAAATAGAAGGCAACAAAAAAATCGCCCATGACGCGATCAAAAAAGAAATGCAGTCTATCGTCGGCGATTTCGTCGACCAAAAACGTGTCCGCGACGATGTCGCCTCCGTCAAAAAACTTTATGACAAGAAAGGTTTTTCGGATGCCAAGATAGATAATTCGTTGGACGTCAATCCTGATACAAACCACGCGGTTTTGAGAATCCTGATCAACGAGGGGGTCAAGGTCCGTATTCGTGACATTCAAGTCACGGGCAATAAGTCTCTGAAGGCCGGAGATATTTTGGATAAAATCAAAACCAAAAAAATGGAATGGTGGGGATGGTTTCATTCGGGGTACCTCAATGAGGAAGAGTTGGCCGAGGACATCGAGCGGATCAAGGCCTTCTACGATGAAGAAGGTTTTAGCGATGTCGAGGTCAAAACGGACACCGAGCCGATCACGACCGGTAAAGACAGCGGCGACATTATTTTGAAGGTCGTAATCAACGAGGGTAAGAAATACCTGGTGGGGGATATCCAGCTTAAAGGCAATTCCGTCCTCAAGTCCGACGAGATCATGAAAGCCATCAAGATGGTAAAGAAGAAACCCTTCTCAAGACGGGGCTTGCGTTTGGATGTGGCGAATATTCAAGATTTGTGTTTTGAAAAAGGCTATCTATCCGCCCAGATACGGTCAGAATCTGTCTACAACGAATCCACGGATCGCGTGGATTTGAATTACACGATCACGGAAAACGAGCTTACTTACGTGGGACGCGTGCGTATTGAGGGGAATACCAAAACCAAGGATGTCGTGATTCGCCGCGAATTGCGCGCCTATCCCGGGGAATCGTTCAACGGCGCCAAGCTTAAGCGGTCCAAGGAGCGTCTGTATAACCTCGGCTTCTTTGAAGATGTGCGTTTTGACACCGATTCGGGTTCAGCGCCCAACACCCGAGATCTTCTGGTCAGCGTGAAGGAGGGCAAGACCGGCGAGTTTAGCTTCGGCGGCGGCTATGGTTCGGTGGATTCCATTATCGGTTTTGTCCAAGTCAGGCAGAAAAATTTTGATTGGCAAAACTGGAAGACTTTCACCGGCGCGGGACAGGATTTCGCGATGAGATTTGAGGGAGGCAGTGTCCGGAGAAACGCGGAGTTGAGCTTTACCGAGCCTTGGGTGTTCGGCTACCCCTATTCTTTTGGCTTTGATCTATACAGGAAGGAATTTAATAAGTTGGGCAACTCGGGTTATTTCTTCAGTGAGATCAAGACAGGCGGAGATCTGAGACTGGGAAAAGAATTTACTGAATATGACAAAGGGCTTTTGATGTATAAGCTTGAACAAGTCAAAATCAGTGACATCCCGGATCAAGCCTCTCAAGCGCTGAAGGATGAAATTGGCACCCACGTGACCTCAAGCGTTGCGCTGACATTGACCCATGACCAACGGGACAATATATACAATCCCACTCAAGGTTTCTTGCTCTCCGGAACGAGTGAAGTCGCGGGCGGACTCTTTAGCGGCGATAAAAACTTTACGAAATTTTATGGCATGGGCAGTACTTACTTTAAACACTTTGACAAGATGGTGTTAGAGTTAAAAGGCCGCGCCGGCGTGGCGGATGCTTTCGGTGATTCTGTGAATGTGCCGATTTATGAGCGTTATTTTGCCGGCGGCGCAAATACGATTCGCGGTTACCGTGAACAGCGTATTGGACCGCGTGATCCGGGAAATCAACAGTCCGTGGGCGGTAACGCCTACTGGGTCGCGAACGCCGAGGAAACTTTTCCGATTTACCCCAATTTGATCAAAGGCGCCGTATTTTTTGACACAGGCAACGTTGAGGAAAAGATGGGGGATTTTGGCAAGGGCGGGCTGAAATCCGGCATGGGCGTTGGCGTTCGTGTCAAGACGCCTATCGGGCCCGTCAAATTGGACGCGGGATATCCCTTGGACGATGTGCCCCAAGAAAAGAAAGCGCTCAGATTTTACTTTAATATTAGCCAGGGATTTTAGGTCCCAAAGCTTGAATTTAAATTCTAAACCATGGAGGAGATTCTAAGATGAAGAAGATGCTTGCGTTGGTTCTACCTGTATTCGCTTTGGGTTTTCTGGCGCCGGCGGCGGTGCCCGCTTACGCGGCCGCGGAGAAAATCGGTTACGTGGATTTAGCGAGAGTTTTTGACGAGTACCAAAAAACAAAGCAGTTTGATAAGTTGCTGGAAACTAAAGGGGCGTCCAAACAGTCTGAGCGTGACAAGATGGTGGCCGATGTCAAGAAATTGAGAGACGAAGCGGAGCTTTTGAGCGCCAAGGCAAAGGATGACAAGCAGGCCGCGATCGACGACAAGATCAAAGCGCTTCAGGAATATGACCGCTCGACCCGCGATGGCTTGCGCCGTGAACGCGACGGCATGGTTCGCGACATTTTAAAAGAGATTGAGGTCGTGATCCAGGATTTTGGGAAAACTCAAGGGTACTCCTATATATTCAATGATCGTGTTCTGGTTTACAAGTCAGAAGGCGGCGACTTGACCAGTCAGGTAATCAAGGTTTTGAATGATTCCTACGCAAAGAAAAAATAGTGGAAAATTATCTAAGAGTCTCCAACTTAAAAAAATAGCGGCTCTTGTAGGCGGCGAGGTTTATGGAAACGCCGATATTTCCATTACGGGTGTGGCTGGAATCAGAGAGGCCAGAAAAGGTGACATCACTTTTCTAGCCAATCCCAAGTATTTGTCTTATCTGGAAGAGACAGAGGCCTCCGCAGTAATCACTTCCCCTGAAGTGATTAGCCAAAAGAAGCCTTTGGTGCGTACGGCCAACCCCTCCGGAGCCTTTACAAAGATCGTCGCATTTTTCACGCCCTCCAGAACCTCTCAGCTTCCGGGGATTCATCCAAGTGCCGTGGTTGATCCAAGCGTTATCTTGGGAGCAGACCTTACGATCGGCCCTCACGTGGTGATCGAAAAAAATTGCGAGATTGGTGACAGGTCCGTTATTGATGCCGGCAGTTATATGGGCGCTAGGTCCTCCCTAGGTTCTGACGTAAGAATTTACCCTAACGTAATCGTGGGGGAGGGGACGATACTTGGGAACCGTGTGGTTATTCACAGTGGGACGGTGATAGGAAGCGACGGGTATGGTTATGAAAATGTCAATGACGAGTATGTAAAG